>JBCDHN010000039.1:0-9778 GCA_038749915.1 Verrucomicrobiota bacterium
CGAGCGACATCAAGCCAGAGACGCCCAAAATGCTCACCGAAAGCTGGAGAATCGAGCAGGGCATCAATCACGGTCTCGAGCGCTTTTTCCCGATCGTCTGCGGCTGCTGTGAACTTGGTGACGGCCTCAGGTGTGGGTGGCAGTCCCGTGAGATCGTAGGTCAGTCTTCGAATCAACGTCCGATCATCTGCGGGTGGAGAAGGCGTGAGACCTTGTTCATTGAGCTGCGCTCGGACGAAGCGGTCGATCTCCGTTCCCGCACCATTTGGGGGATCTACCGCATCCACGGGTTGGAAGGCCCAGTGTTCCCGTGCTTTTTCAAAGATTACGTCCTGATCTCCCAACTGCGAGAACGCAGTCTCTCCCATGTCGTCTTTTGGGCCCGGTGCGCCGCGTAGAATCCATTCCTCCAACAGAAGAATCTCTGCTTCCTGCAGCATCGACTTGGGTGGCATTTTCATGTCCTCATCCGCGTGCCGGACCGCCAAAATCATCAGCGATTCGCCCGGGTTTCCCGGAATGACCGCCTTGTCGGTATCACCACCCTCCATCCAGCCGGATCGCCGATCCAAAAGCAATCCGCCTTTTTGTTCGTTGGCTTCCTCCGAGTGACACTCGTAGCAGTTTTGAACCAGGATGGGCCGGATTTTTGACTCAAAGAACTCGACATCGCGTGCCCCTGCGCTGTCCGGACTCCCCAACGTTATTTGAGGTAAGAGCAGTGCTACGAGAACGAGAATGGATGGAAAATATCTCATCGCGAATCGGTCATGTTCACCGACCTACACGAAATTGAGCGTGTTGATCTTGCGAGATTCGCGTCGATCAGGGACTGCTATTGCTCGCCATAGATTGGCGCTTTCCAATCCTTCGGGAGCCTGCCCTGAGGGCGAACCCCATAAGCGTCGTCCGGTATCGACGTGTCCTCTGCGGATTTCAGCGGCAGGTCATCCGCCAGATGCTTGATCTTAAAGTCCTTGTATTGAATCTGCATTGCTGGGCCAACGTGGACCTGGACCGCGAGAACGCCTTCGAGGGACCGTCCTTTCTCGTCGAGGTCAATGAGGTCCGCGGTGGGATGGCCGTTGATCCAATGCTGGTGATGATTACCGCGCACGCGCACGCGGAAGTCATGCCATTGATCAGCTGCAAATTTCTTTGAGGGAAGCTTTCCGACCACCCAAGGATGACCCGTCGGATCGATGATTACTTTTTCGCCGGTGTGGGAGAGAATGCGTCGCCCTTTTTCTTCATAGAGCATTCCGTTGTAGTTGGGATTGTTGGCCACCACATCGCATTGATAGCCGGTTACGATGTCGAGGCCGAGGTCAGGGGCAGGCGTCCCGCGATATTGAATGCCACTGTTTCCGCCTGCCGAGACCTTGACTTTCACCTGAAGATCGAAGTTGCGAATCGTGGATCCTTTCCACGTCAGAAAACGGTTCATCTTGAGCGATCCATCGGTTACACCGGTGATGGCTCCGTCTTTCACGGACCAGAATTTTGTATCACCGGTCCATCCCCGCAGAGACTTTCCATCAAAGAGCCTCACAAATCCATCTTGCCCGGGTTTTTGGGTAACCGCAGCCGAGGCGCTGGGATGAGGTGGGGTGGATGCGGTGAACGCGCTTTTCAAGGGGCTGAGTGGCCCTCCGTATTCTTCAACCTGTTGTTGGGTTCGCTCGCGCATCTCTTTCAAGGTTGGAGCGTGTTCGGGGCTGTTGGCCAAATTCACCAACTCATCGGGATCGTTCTTGAGGTCATGGAGAAACTCATGATCTCCGTGATCGAAGTAGCGCACATACTTGAAACGCTCGCCTCGGATTCCTTCGAAAGCCGGAATTCGATTTCGGACTGCGAAGTGTTCATGGTAGGTCTCAGTGCGCCAGTTGGAAGGCGTGGCCGCACTCACGATCGGCTTGAGACTGTGCCCTTGATAGTGGTCCGGGATGTCCGCGCCGGCCCAATCGAGGAAGGTCGCGGGAAGATCGAGATTCAATGCCAGAGCATCCGTGACCTTGCCCTGTTGCGCTTGGGGAACTCGGGGATCGCAGATGATGAGAGGAACACGAAGCGATTCTTCGTAGTGCGACCACTTGCCAGCAAAGCCACGATTCCCCATATGATAACCGTTGTCAGCCGAGTAAACGATAATGGTGTTGTCGGCCACGCCTGCTTCCTCCAGCGCATCGCGAAAACGCCCGATCGCTCCATCAATTCCGCTGACCATTCGGAGGTAGGCACGCATATTGGTCTGGTATTTTTCATCCGTGTTCCAGCGCCAGAAATAGCGTTCCCGGTTGATTGTGGTTTTGAGGAAATCCGGCTGAGCATCGAGAATCGTGGGATCATTGAGCTTTGGCGGATTGATCTTGTATTCCTCATACATTCCATCAACCGCACGAGGCCACGGGAAGTGGCCGATCCCAGGGCGGCGATCACCGTCTTCAGCATGACAGGCGTTGAACCACAGGTTGAGGGCGAACGGTTTGCCCTTGGGTTGGCTCTTTACGAATTCAATCCCGCGATCGACAATCACCTCGGTTTCGTGTCGCAGGCTGCCGTCTGGTTGCTTCTTGTAGAAGGGGTTGCGACCGATGGCCTCGAACTCGTCGAAGTGATCTTCCTTTACAAAACCTTTCGGCATTTTGGCGTGCCATTTGCCAAAGTAACCAGTGCGATAGCCTTTTTGGCGCAGGATGTCGGAATAGAGCGTTTCAACTGCATCTGGGCGAGCCTTGTCTGGCTCGTCGGTCGTTCCGAAACTGCGACCGACCAGTCCTGTCAGAATGGTTGTGCGGCTCACCCAGCAAATGGAATGACTGACGAACGCGTTCTCAAATCGAACGCCGCGCTTCGCCAAATCGTCGATATTTGGCGTCTTGACGATCGGATTCCCATAGCAGGCCAGAGTGCTCGTCGTTTGGTCATCAGTGAAGAAAAAGACAATGTTCGGAGGTTGTTTTGCCGAAAGCGTTGCGAGGGTGAACACCGCGGTGAACGAGAGGACGAGAAGACTGGGGGACATCATTGGATTTTTGGGGTGACGGAACCGTTGCCGATGATCGGTTTGGTTCCAGTGCTGATTTGAACGAAGAAGATGTGTGAACTCAGGAGTTCTAGGGGAGTTCCTTGATCTTGATGTTCCGAAACCAGCAGGGATCCTTGTGGTCGGTCAAGAGGATGTGGCCGGTGACTTTTTCACCAAAGCCGGGAGTCTTTTTGAATTTGGTCTGCTGCACTTGCTCCATGATCGCGGGGGCTCCGCAGTCGTATTCCAGAACCTTGGTGCCATTGAGCCAGTGTTCCACGTGATTTCCGCTGACGATGATTCGAGAATGGTTCCATTCGCCGATCGCTTTGAGCGGTTTGTCAGGGGCGGGTTGAACGACGAGGTAAAAGGCCGCAGTGCTGGAGTAGGCATCCTTCACCTTCGCATCGTCGATCATCTGATACTCATGGCCGATGGTCGCTTTCCGCTCCGGGATAATGAAGTATTTCACTCCGTTGTTTCCGTTTTCTTCCAACTTCCATTCCCAACTGAATTCAAAGTTCTCGTAAGTCTTGGCGGTCATGATGTCGCCTCCGCGGACGTCGCTTTGTTTATGCAGCAGACCATTTTCGATCACCCAGCCTTTTTCAGGAAAGGTGTCCGATCCGTAGCTGCGCCAACCCGCAGTCGATTTCCCATCAAAAAGCAGGGTCCAGCCTTCTGCAATTTCTTCCTTGGAGAGAGTGTTGGGCTCCGCGTTGAGGTGGGAACCAAAAACAGAGGCGATCAGGAGCAGAGGAAAAAGGGTAGGAGGTTTCATAAATCGATGTTGGCGACGTGTCACACGGAGCAGAGGAGGAAGAACTTGCGCGGATCATTCAGTGGAATCCAGCCGTTTTTCTGGTTGTCAGGGTACCGTTGAGTCTTTAGGAGTAGCGAACTGTTTCGAATCCATGAAATTTCCAACTCACCTCGCCAAAGTCCTCATTGCGGTTTTCACCTTCCTGTTTGCGCCGCTTTCCTTTGGCCAGGATGAGGAGAAACTGGGGGTCTTGGAGCAAATTAGCCTGAACATTGACAATGGTCTCGGGCCGATCGCGGATTTTGTCGGTGGAATCGTCTTTTACTCGATCCCGATCGCCGGGCAGAGCTTGCCGATTGTGTTGATCATCCTTGGCGGAACGGCGGTGTTTTTGACGATCTACTTCGGCTTCATCAATTTCCGCGGATTCGTGATCGCAATCAAAACCGCGACCGGCAAATACACTCCGAAGGACGCGCCGGGCGAGATCACCCACTTTCAGGCACTCAGCGCTGCGCTCTCGGCGACGGTGGGGCTTGGAAACATTGCTGGCGTTGCCGTGGCGATTGGGTTGGGCGGTCCGGGAGCGACTTTTTGGATGATTTTGATGGGGCTCTTTGGGATGACGACAAAATTCGCGGAGTGCACCCTGGGGGTGAAGTATCGCAAGATCGATCCCAACGGCAAAGTCAGGGGAGGCGGGATGTATTACCTGCGGGACGGACTGAAGGAGCGGGGAATGGGAGGATTCGGTGCGGTGTTGGCCTTGGTATTTGCCGTTTTTGTCATCGGAGGAGCCTTCGGAGCCGGAAACATGTTCCAGGCGAATCAGGCCTTCAGCCAATTTGAAAGCAGCTGGGCGCCGGGACTTTCGCCTGTTATTTTCGGGCTGGTCATCGCGATTCTGGTCGGCGCCGTCATCATCGGAGGTATCGTTTGGATTGCCCGGGTGACGTCTTTCCTCGTCCCGATCATGTGTATCGGCTATATGCTGACGGCATTGATCATCATCGGAATGAATCTGGACAAGGTGGGCGGAGCATTCGCCATTATTTTTGCCAGTGCATTCAGTTCCCAGGCAGTTGGCGGCGGCTTTGTCGGGATTCTCATCCAGGGGATCAAGCGCGCGGCATTCTCCAATGAAGCGGGACTGGGGTCGGCTCCCATCGCTCACTCTGCGGTGAAAACCGACAAGCCGGCGAGTGAGGGCTTTGTCGCCTTACTTGAACCCTTTACCGACACAGTGGTGGTTTGCACGATGACGGCTCTGGTCATTGTCATTGTCGGCACTTGGCAGGTTAGCGGTGAAATTACGGAAAGCGCCGGAATGGTTTCAGACCCCGCCTATCCGGAAGTGGTGCAAACGCTGGAGCCGGGCCAATTTGTGCACACCAAGGGATCTCGAACTCGGGACGTCGAAGGTGGTGAGACGGAGGAGTGGAAAGAAGTGATCGGGCTCATTTCTGCGGATTACGAGGAAACGAAGGTGACGGGCTGGGTGAGAGCTGATCAAATTCAAAGCCGTGCCGGAATTCCGGTTACTTCGATGGCCTTTGCCAGCGCCATAAAATGGTTCCCGAGACTGCTCGCGATCGCGGTTCTTCTGTTCGCTTTTTCCACCATGATTTCCTGGTCTTACTATGGTGAGCAAGGCGTTCGCTATCTGGCGCGTTTGACTGGGAGTGAAAAAGCGCCCGACATTTGCGTTTTGGTCTACAAAGTCGTCTTCTGCCTCTTGATCATCGTTGGCGCTTCCGCCCAGCTCAGCAACGTGATCAATCTGTCCGACGCCCTCATTTTTGCCATGGTCGTGCCCAACATGATCGGGCTGTATGTTTTGCTGCCGGTCGTCAAAGAAGAGGCCAATAAATTCCTCGATCACGTTCGCTCCGTCGAGGGAAAGTAGTATCCTGACCGCGTGCGAAACTACACTCTAACCGGCTCACCAAACTCCGGCGGATCGCAGATCGACTATGCGGCGGAGTTGAATGAGCAGCAGTATGCTGCGGTGACCAGCCTGCCCGGACCCGCTTTGGTCATTGCCGGTGCGGGGAGCGGAAAAACTCGAACCCTGATCTATCGGGTCGCCTACCTGTTGGACAATGGGATCGATGCGAAGAACATCCTGCTGCTCACCTTCACCAACAAAGCAGCTCGGGAGATGCTGGAACGGGTCGAGGAACTTTTGTTGCTGGATACTCGTGAACTTTGGGGTGGAACCTTTCACTCCATCGGAAATCGGATTCTGCGTCGCCATGCCGAGAAAGCTGGTTTTTCCCGCAACTTTTCGATTATGGATCGCGAAGATCAGAAAGACCTGATGGCGACGGTGATCGCGGAGAGCGATGTCGATACCAAAGCGGTCCGATTTCCGAAGCCGGATGTATTGGGCGACATGTTCAGCCTTTCGCTGAACACAGAAACCAAGCTCCAAAGGATTCTTGAACGTCGCTATCCCTATTTTGCCGAACTGGGCGACACCATTGCCCGCATCCAAAAGGCCTACGAAGCGAAAAAGAAGGTCACCAACAACGTCGACTTTGATGACTTGCTAGTGAAAACGACGGAGCTTCTCGAAAAGGATGAGGATCTCTGCGAGTTCTATCGTCGGCAGTTTCAGTTCGTGATGGTCGATGAGTATCAGGATACCAACACGATTCAGGCGCGGATGATTGATTGTTTTGCCGGCGGTCACAAGAATTTGATGGTGGTTGGCGATGACGCGCAGTCCATCTACTCCTGGCGCGGGGCGAATTTCCGCAACATCCTCAAATTTGCCGAGCGTTACCCAGGGGCGAAGACCTTCAAGATTGAGACCAATTACCGCAGTGTGCCGGAAATCCTCAGCGTCGCAAATCACGCGATTCGAGCCAACACCGAGCAGTTTGAGAAGGAGTTGCAGGCGTCCAGGCCGGAGCGAAAGATGCGCCCGGCCCTCGTCCGATTGAGCAGCCCAAGCGAGCAGGCCCAGTTTGTGGCGCAGCGGGTTCTGGAGCTCCGGGATGAAGGAATCGAACTCGACGAAATTGCGATTCTCTATCGGGCACACTTCCACTCAATGGAGGTGCAGATGGAACTGCAGAAACGAGGGATTCCGTTTCAGATCACCAGTGGGCTTCGGTTTTTTGAGCAGGCACATATCAAGGACGTCGCCTGCTTCATGAAGTTTGCCGCGAACCAGAGGGATGAAGTGGCCTTCAAGCGCATGGTGCGGATGCTGCCGGGAATTGGAACCAAGTCGGCGGACAACCTCTGGAAGAGTTGGCTGAAAACGGGTGCCAAAGAAGACGCCGTCGACTCGTTTTCGGGCTTCATGCTGGAGTTCAAGGTTCCGGCGAAAGGCAAGGAGCATTGGGCGCAACTTGCCTACACTCTCGACGAGCTGATTCCGGAGGGGAAGCCCGCTCCACCGGCGGAAATGATCAAGTCGATCATCGGTGGCGTTTATGAAGATTATTTGCGCAGCAAGTATCCGAATTATGAGTCACGTCGCCAAGACATCGAGCAGTTGATGCAATACAGCAAAGACTTCACGGATATCGAAGAGTTCCTCGCTCAGTTGAGCCTGCTCACGGGTGTGGATACGGACAATGCTCCGGCTGAGCAGGATACGGAAAAAGTCACGCTGACCAGCGTGCATCAAGCCAAAGGCCTGGAGTGGCGGGCCTGTTTCGTGATTTGGCTGGCAGACGGAATGTTGCCGAATTCCCGGGTTCTGGACGAAGACCGGGAACATGAACGGGAGGATGGTTTGGAAGAAGAACGTCGCCTTTTCTACGTGGCGGTGACCCGCGCCAAGGATGAACTCTACCTGACCTACCCGCTAACTTGGCCCAATTCGCACACTGGAAACGTGATCCAAAAACCATCCCGTTTCCTTGAGGACTTCCCAGCCGAGTTTGTGGAAGAGTGGAAAGTCGGCTATCAGCCGTTTTGAACAAGTATGATTGAGGAGTGTGAATTGCGGCTATGAGAATCATAACCGGGAAGAATTAGCTAAATAGTAGCAATTCTTTCCGTAAAAAGAATTTCCAGACAAATTTCTATAATTTCAAGGTTGATTTAGAAAGGGAAATGGGGATTCTACCGCCATGTCTCCCCGCCGCCTCGCACTTCTTTTGGTTCCGGTTCTGATGCTCGGAATGGTCTCCTGCAAAACGGTCACTCCAAACCGCACGGATTATCTGTCCTCCTACTCTAAAATGGACAAGCAGGGCCCACTCAGCGGAGCTCAAGTCTATCAGGGGGATGTCGAAGACCTCAAGGACTACGACAAACTCTATATCGAAGACGTCCGCTATTTGGGGAGCACGAATGGATCAAACAAGCAGGATGTCACCTCAGCTGAAGCCAGAGAACTGACCCAGGCATTCCGCTCCAGCCTGCAAAACGAGCTGGGCAAGTCTCTCGACATCGTAAATCATCGCGGAAAGAGCACGCTCTCACTGCGGGTTGCCATCACCGATGCCCGCGCCAGCAAGCCGGGAGTTTTTCTCGCGACTTATGCGCCGTATGTCAGCACGGCAAGCGCCGTCATTGGGGTGGCAAGCGGAAAGTCGGTCGGCGCAGGTGCTGCCACGATGCAGGCAGAGTTGCTCGATTCCGTCACCCGCGAACGTTACTACTCCATTGTTGACGAGAAGCAGGGTGGCAAGCTCCAGCCTCAGGGCATCAAGCGCATGGGGCATGCCAAAGCTTCGGTCAAAAAGTGGAGTCGGAGATTTGGCAAGTTGGTCCGGCCCAGAAAGAGCCGGTAGATCACCGCAATGATTCTCTGTCAGAAGTGAGGAATTCCAGGCTGCACTGTCGTAACAGTGTGGCGTGAGCGAACCATCATCCTTCGCAGACCACTTCTCAGGTCACGCTGACCAGTATGCAGCTGCGCGGCCAACCTACCCGGAAGAGCTCTTCAAATTCCTGGCGAAGATCAGCCCTCGTCATGATTTGGCGTGGGACTGTGCAACGGGTTCCGGCCAGGCAGCACAAGGCCTTGCGAGCTATTTTGACAAGGTCATCGCCACGGACGCCAGCGAAGAGCAGATTCGAAATGCCGCATCCAAGGCCGACAACGTTCACTATCGAACCGCTGCGGCTGAGCAAAGTGGGATTGAGGAAAACTCCATCAACCTGGTAACGGTTGCTCAGGCGCTGCATTGGTTTGATTTCGATGGATTCTATCGGGAGGTGCGCCGAGTCGCTGCACCAAGTGGTGTCCTGGCAGTTTGGTGCTATGGACTGACCACAGTCTCTGCGCAGGTGGATGCCATCGTTCACGACTTCTACCGAGGAGCGATTCATGAGTTCTGGCCGCCGGAACGTGAACATGTCGAATCAAAGTATGAGTCGATCCCGTTTCCCTTCGATGAATGCGATACTCCCCGGTTCTCGATGAAGCAAAGATGGACGGTCAAGGCGTTGACTGACTACCTGCGGACATGGTCAGCCGTGAAACGATACCAGGCCCAAACCGGCATCGATCCTGTTTCAGCGATCGAAGCGCCATTACGCGATGCTTGGGGAGGCGCGGCGCTCGAGGTTGGTTGGCCTCTCACCCTCAAAGTGGGCAGAATCCAATGAACGATTCTGCCAGACTAACCCGATAGACTCTTGAGAATGGGTTCCTGGATCTGGCCCATTTGCTTTTTGACCTGATCCTCGATCAACTTGATCAACTCGGGAATCGCGTTGTGATGAGGAGAATAGTAGATGTTCTGATTCCCCCGGTCTGTGTCTTCCCAAAAGAACGTCGGCGTTGACCGGATTCGGTCGATGACCGTGGCGATCTCTTTTTCCAACTGAGGCAACTCCTTGGCGGTATATCCTTTTGTGAAGTCCTCCACAATCTTGGTGGCAAACAGCTCATTTTCGCGATCAATATAAAAGAGTGCCAAGCCAATTTGGATCATGCGCACTCCAACGCGTCGCTCCAGGTCCCGCTCATCTTCTTCGTTTCCAGGGTTGTCCAAGGACAAGAGAATTTTGAG
>JBCDHN010000040.1:0-9741 GCA_038749915.1 Verrucomicrobiota bacterium
CATGGAGAGAATGACAAGTCCGTAGAGGAAGTAGCTGAGGGCGTCGCGACCAGCGAGCTTGGCATAGACGCTGGTGAGCCAGACAACTGTGGCGAACATGGGGAAAGACATGAACTGCTTGAACGTCTCCATCCAGGCACCGGGCTTGGGCAATTTATCAATCAAGGCCGGGATGTAGCTGAGGAGGACGTAGGGAAAGGCGAGGCCGAGCCCGAGCGCGGTGAAGATGGCGAAGGAGGCGATGGCGGGGGCGTTGAGCGCATAACTCAGGGCCGAAGCCATGAAGGGACCAGTGCAGGGAGTGGCGATGATGACGGCGAGGACGCCGGAGAAGAAGGAGCCGGCGTAGCCCTCCTTGCTTTGGAGTTCCTGACCGGCGCCGGTGAGCGAGGTGCCGAATTCGAAGACGCCGGCGAGGTTGAGCCCGAAGACGAAGATGACGACGATCATGGCGACGACGAAGATGGGATTCTGGAGCTGGAAACCCCAGAGCACCTGATTGCCGGCCAGCTTGATGCCGATGACGACGGCAGCGAGGATCCAGAGGGAGACGAGGACGCCTAAGCCGAAAACGAGGCCGTGTTTGCGGACCTTGGCTTTGTCATGGCCACTTTGTTGGACGAAGCCCATGATCTTGATACCAAGGACGGGGAAGACGCAGGGCATGAGGTTGAGGATCATGCCACCGACGAAGGCGAAAAGGAAAAGGAGAGGGAAGGGCAGGGGACCAGCTTTGGCGTCGGAGGATGCGTTGGCTTTGACGACACCCCAGCCAAGCATGGTTTGGACGGCTTCCTGTTGGGCGGCGAAGTCGTTGTTCGGAGTGGCAGCTACTTCGGCAGATTCCATAGGTTTGACCGGAGTTTCGGCCATGGTCTCGGTGGTGGGAGCGGGGTTGGCCTTGGCCTTGGCTGAAGACGCGGTCGAAACGAGAATGGCCTGGCCGGAGCCGGATTTGATGAGGGCCTCAAAGTTGGGAGGCAGGGAGTCGGTGCCATCAGCGGCGGGTTGAGTGAAAGTGATGGTGGATCCTTCGACCGCGACGGATTGTGGCTTCGCGTGATCGACGAGCCCGGATCGGGCGGGCCAGAGGACGTGGTCTTGGGCGTTGGAACCAAGAGCGGCTTGATCAATGGAGGCGACAAGGTTGCCGTCCTTGATCATGGCGGTGAATTGGGCGGACGCGGAAACCGTGGGGAGTTTGGCGACAGCGGCGTTGATGGCTGCGGCTGAGTCGGAAGGGGCGGCGGTTTCTTGGACCGGCAGATCGAGCGTGGCGGCCTCGTTCTTGGGACTGAGACAGGAGTCGTCATCGCAACTCAGCCAGCTGACCTGAGCGATGAGATTGGCGGTACTACCGATCGCAAGATCTTCCGGTACCTGAACTTCAGTGATGATCCAGGCTTCATCTTCATAGCCGAAGCCGACCTGTCCGGCGGTGGTGAATTGCTTGGGCGTGCTGAAGCGAAACGAGCCGGCTTTGAGGCCACCGGGCAGGGTCAAATTGACGGCGGTGGGCAATCCGCTGACGCCGGGGTTGGTCCAATAGATGTGCCAGGGATCGTCGATGGTGATGTGGACGGCGAGCTGGAAACTGCTTCCGGGCTGGATCGCGGACACGTCGGCTTTCAATGTGGGAGCGGCGGGTTCCATACCACCGAGGAACTGGGCCTGGAGCGAATTCGTCGAGAAAACGGCGAGCGCGGCAAGGAGCGTGAAGGTGGAGTTTCGCAAGTTCATCGTCAGATCAGTTGGGCAATCCCGCGGCCGGGTCGTCGGCCTGATTGCGTTGAGGGGTTGGTCTAACTGCTGGACGGATCCTTACGTTTCGCAAGCAGATTGCGAGGGAAGCGACCGCAGGATCAGGGCTGCACGTCGGCGCTCGACTCGTCATCATCCGTGCCCAGTTTGCCATCTTTGCCCGCTCCGATAACGGAAACCGTGCCATCCTCATTCCCGCGGAATTCGAGCGCGTGGCCATAGCTGTCGACGAATTTTCCACTGCCGCTGCTGATGACCATTTTGACCAAGGCCGCGTTGGGGATTCCGGAGCCCTCGGAGGTCAGGGCCTTGGCCCAGGCTTCGTTGCTGTTCTCAACCTGCTCATCCGGGTTGTTCTTCTGGTAAACGGCGACCCACTCCTCCACCTGCTTGATGAGGGGGCCATTTCCGACGCGTTGTTGCCAAATATAACCGCCAACACCGCAGAGTACGATGAGCACAGCAATTATGATCGAGGTGACAAGGCAACCTTTCTTCATGGCACTAAGCATCAAAGGGAAGAGGCGCGGTTAGGGCAAGTCAAAAACTTGCAAACTCGTTCCGGCAATGCTTGGTCGGACAGTCGTTTTCGCAGGGTGAAATTGCCGCTGCGTATTTGATGTCAAAACAACCTCTGAATCTTCATTGTTCGCTCGCGTCAAACGCCGTAGAATTGCCCGGATGTCACGTTTGCTAAAATTGCCCGTTTTCGTGCTTTTGATCCACGTCGCACTGGTTTTCAGTGTTCAGGCGAACCCTACCGAGTGGCCGCTGCAGAACGGAAACAGCTATTTTGGTGAGGCGGTGAGCTACAGTTTTTCAACAAAGCAGGTCGGGCTGCGCAAGGCAGATGGGAAAGAGCATTTGTTTCCGGCAAAGGAGCTCGCGATTACCGGCAAATGGCAGCTGGTGGGCTCGCCGGCGTTTGGACAGGCGCTGAAGGACTACACGCCGCCGTTCATTCCAACGCTCGTTTGGATTTTCGGGAGCTTGCTCGCCCTCTGTTTCCCGGTGATTGTCGGCCTTTGGGGCAGTGCTCATGTTCTGGGAGCGGTCGCGACCATGCCGAGACACCTGATTGGCGTCGGTAAACTGGTGCTGCTGGTCGTGATTCAGGTGGTCGGGTGGCTCGTGCTTTCCGTCGTTCTCGATTCGGAGCGTCCCATCATTCCGGACAAAAACGCAGACGTCGTTCTGTTCATCACGGTGTTGACGCTCGGGCTGATCGTCACTTCCGTGGTGCTTTCGCTCCATTATCATCTGCGCTTCATGAAGGGAATGGCGATCGCGGTTTTATCCGGGGTTTTTGGCGGAATTGTGGCTACGGCGATGCTTTTGGGAGGCCTGTTTCTGGTGACGCGGATGGATACGCCGATGGAGACGTTGGCAACAAAGCTTGTTTTTGAGCCGTTTGGGTGGTTCTAATCGGGCGTCATGGACGCGCTGATCACGGATCTTTGGGATCTCTGCTTATTCTTGTTCCGAAACAACGGTTCCCTACTGTTGACGATTGTTGGGCTCTCGGGGCTATATCTTTGCCGAAAGCATCACGAGCGAATGCCGAGGGTTTCCCAGCGCGTCAGCATCGCGAGCCTGATTTTGCTGTCGCGGAGCTTGATCATCCCGTTCGTCATCTATTTCATCCCAATCTCCGTGCAGTTCACGGGGTTTGAGCAGCTTAATCGGGCGATTTACTTCGTGCTGGAGGCGATCGCGTTCTGGCTGATCATGTCAGTCGCCTTTCGCGACAAGTGACGAGGCTTGATCCCGGCTACTCGTTGGTATCCAGCTTTTTGAGAAATTCACGATCCGCGTCGGACAAATCCGCGATGGGGTAGCGGTATTCGTTGCCACCGGCTTCGAGCCGAACATGGGTTGGTGATTTTCCGCGAAGAATGGCGGTGATCTTCGTTCCTTCCCGATTCGTGAAAACGCGCTCAATGTTGTAGGCAGAGCGGCCTTCCATCATGCCCTTCTGGCCCTTTGCTTCGGGCATCGTTCCCGGCTTCCAGAATCCGACTTCGTCGCGATTTCGATCAGCGGCCATGGCGCGTTCCAGTTCCACATCGCGAGAGGATTCCGCCTCTAGCTGGGAATCGACCCCGGCCGAGAAGAAGTAGGAGAAGGCGAAAAACCCTCCCAAAATCAGGGCCCCGAGAATGGCGGCTCCACCCAGAATTTCTTTCATGGAATCAGTTTGGCCTTTCCCGGCCGAAATTGGCAACTCTGAATCCCGAAAGAAGGCCAGGCCTGTTATTGCCGTCAAATGATTATGCTTGTGTTAGGATCTCCGATTCCCCATTTTCGCCATGATGGAAGCGATTCTTACCCTGCTCATGCTCCTGTTGCTCCAAGCCGTGCTCGGCTTTGACAACCTGCTTTACATTTCCCTCGAATCGAAGCGGGTTCCCAAGGATCAACAACAACGGGTGCGAGCGATTGGAATCGCGATTGCGATTGCGGCCCGGATCATTCTGATCGTGGTCCTATTGAAGGTGATTCAGTTCTTCCAGGATCCGATTTTCAGCTTCCACACCGGGTTCATCGAAGGAGAATTCAGCGTTCACAGCCTCATCGTCCTTCTTGGCGGCGGATTTATCATTTACACCTCGGTGAAGGAAATTTTTCACATGCTGGCTCTGGAGGAGGTTCATCACCCGGACAACCAGCCCGAGCAAGCGCCCTTCAAAAAAGTCATCACTTCCATTGTGGTGATGAACCTCGTGTTCTCGTTCGACTCGATCCTCAGCGCGATGGCGCTGACCGACACGATTTGGGTGATGACAACCGCGATCGTTCTGAGCGGGGTGATGATGATCTGGCTCTCGGATCATGTGGCCCGTTTTCTTCAGAAAAACCGTATGTATGAGGTTTTAGGGCTGTTTGTTCTATTTATCGTAGGAATCATGTTGTTGTCCGAGGGTGGTCATCTTGCTCATCTGAAGTTCTTCGGACACCCGATCGAACCAATGACGAAAGCAACGTTCTATTTCGTTCTCGTTGTGCTGGTTCTGGTGGATCTGGTGCAGAGCCGATATCAGAAAAAACTTCTCGCAGCGAAAGAAGCGGCCAAAGGAGCCGTCCAACTCTAAAAGCAGGCCCGAAAAACGAACTTTGGTACTTGCAAGGTTCTCCGAAAAGTAGCAACCTCCGGCGGTCCGTTCCTCAAATCCTCCTACGCTTCCATGTCGGAACAAACAGAATCTCTCAAAAAGAAGAGTCGCGCGAAGGTGGCTCAATGGAAAAAACTGGTCGCCGAATTCCAAAAGTCCTGTCCGAAAAGGGCGTCTTGGCAACTCGTTAACACCTTCGGCTCTTACATTGCGCTCTGGACGCTGATGTATTTCGCTCTCAAAGTCTCCTGGTGGCTGGCTCTACCATTGGCGATTGTGGCTGGTGGCATTGTTATCCGCGCTTTCATCATTCTTCACGACTGCGGACACGGCTCCTTTTTTAAATCCAAGAAAGCGAACGACTTCTGGGGAAGCGTTTGCGGATTCATCACCTTCACGCCCTATCATCACTGGCGCTGGGAGCACAGCATCCACCACGCAACCTCCGGCGATCTTGACCGCCGCGGTGTCGGTGACATCTGGACCATGACGGTTGAGGAATACAACGAGTCGTCCGGCTGGCGGAAGTTTGGCTACCGCTTGGTCCGCAATCCGTTCGTCCTCTTCGTGTTTGCGCCGATCTATCTCTTTTTGCTTCGCGAACGCTTTCCTTCGCCCAAAGCGGGAATTCCTCAGCGAAACTCCGTTTACTTTACCAACATCGCTCTGCTTTGCATCGCGATGGTCATGAGCCTGACCTTTGGGCTTTGGACTTACCTGCTCCTTCAGTTCATTGTGATCGCCGTTGCTGCGGCTTCCGGAGTCTGGCTGTTTTATGTTCAGCATCAGTTTGAGGACGCTTATTGGGAGCATTCCGAAGAATGGGACTACACTGAGGCAGCGATCAAAGGCAGTTCCTTCTACAAGCTTCCCAAGGTGTTGCAGTGGTTCTCCGGAAATATCGGTTTTCACCACATCCATCATCTCAGCCCCAGCATTCCCAATTACAATCTGGAGCGCTGTCATGATTCCGATCCGTTGTTCAAGAACGTCAAACCCCTGACCTTCTTCAAGAGTTTCAAATCGATGACCTATCGTCTGTGGGATGAGGCTGGCAAGAAGCTCATCACGTTCAAGGAATACCGAAAGCTCAATAAAGAGCGGGCTGAAGAAGCCAAGACGATTCGGAAAGAGCAGGCTGAGGAAGATGCCGCGGTGAGTCGCGCCCAAAGCGACTTGATGTAGAATTCCCGATTCTTTAGATGCCCAAAACCCCCGAACAGCTGCGCAGTTATCGCTGGTTCGGTCCTGATGATCTTCGTTCCTTTGGCCACCGCTCGCGGGCCAAGCAAATGGGCTACTCCCGGGAGGACTACCAGGGCAAACCCGTCATCGGCATTCTCAACACTTGGAGCGATCTCCAGACCTGCCACACCCACTTTCGGGATCGGGCGGAAGAGGTAAAACGCGGTGTCTGGCAGTCTGGCGGATTCCCGCTTGAGGTGCCGACCATGACGTTGAGCGAAACCTACATGAAACCGACGTCGATGTACTTCCGCAACCTCGTCGCGATGGAGGTGGAGGAGACGCTGCGTTGTTATCCCCTCGACGGCGCGATTCTGATGGGGGGCTGCGACAAGACCGTTCCCGCGCTGTTGATGGGAGCGTTCAGCGCAGATTTGCCGAGTATTTTTCTTCCCTGTGGCCCGATGCTGAAAGGCGGTTGGAAAGGCAACACCCTGGGTAGTGGCAGCGACGTTTGGAAATATTGGGCGGAACGTTGTGCCGGGAACCTTTGCGAAGATGCCTGGCGTGAGCTGGAGGATGGCATCGCGCGGTCTCCAGGTCACTGCATGACGATGGGAACCGCCTCGACCATGGGCGCGATGGCCGAGACCTTGGGGTTTTGCCTGCCGGGTTCCACTTCCATTCCCGCGGTTCACTCGGAACATGCCGCGATGGCAACGCGTTGTGGTCGTCGCATCGTCGAGATGGTTTGGGAAGACCTCAAACCTTCCCAAATTGCTACGAAAGAGGCTTTCGACAATGCGATTCGCGCCGACATGGCGATCGGAGGTTCTACCAACGCGATTGTTCACCTCATTGCCATGGCGGGACGTGTCAACGTTGAGCTGACCATTGATCGTTTCGACGAGATTTCGCACCAGATTCAGGTCCTCGCCAATCTCCGGCCCAATGGTGAGTTTTTGATGGAGGATTTTTACGACGCGGGCGGCCTACGCGCCCTGCTCGACCGAATCCGGGACCATCTCCATCTCGACTGTCTCACCATCACCGGCAAAACGCTCGGCGAGAATCTCGAAGGCGCTGAAGTTTACAACGAAGATGTGATTCGCCCAACGGATCAGCCGATCTCGAAAGCGGGCGCAACCTTTGTTTTGCGCGGCAACCTCGCGCCTGACGGTTGCGTCATCAAGCCGACTGCCGCCGAGCCACACCTGCTCAAGCATCGCGGCGAGGCCGTCGTCTTTTCCAACTACGCCGACCTCAAAGCCCGAATCGATGATCCCGATCTCGACGTCACCAAGGACTCCGTCATCGTGTTGCAGAGTGCCGGTCCGCTTGGCGCGGGAATGCCCGAATGGGGCATGCTCCCGATTCCAAAGAAGCTGCTCGAACAAGGGATTCGCGACATGGTCCGCATTTCCGATAGTCGCATGAGTGGAACCAGCTACGGCACCTGCGTTCTTCACGTCTCGCCGGAAAGCCACATCGGCGGCCCACTTGCCTTTGTCCAAACCGGCGACTTCATCGAACTCGACGTCGAAGCCCGCAAAATCCATCTCGACGTCAGCAAAAAGGAGTTGGAGAAACGCAAAGCATCCTGGATCGCCCCCGAGCCCAAGTTCAATCGAGGCTATGGAAAACTCTTCGCCGAAGAGATCACCCAAGCCCACGAAGGCTGCGACTTCCGCTTTCTCCATGGCCAGACGCCGGATGCCGAGCCGGATATATATTAGGACTCATGCACGCGATAGAAGATTTTCCGAATCACCGGACCTTATTTGAGGGCTTGGTTGCTGGTGAAATCGAATCCCTGTTTTTTCTCTGCGCAGTTTTCATAGCGATGGTCTTGATTGGTTTTTCCTGTTGGAATCGAACGACGATTTGGATCGCCCCGATTTTGGCGATGGCGGTTGTGATGATTTCGTTGGCGGTGCTGGAGTGGATGAATTTTACTCTCTGGGTTGGCCTGAACCTTAATAATGGAACCCTCGATCCTGCTGATCTTCAGGATAGGATGATGCTTTTCGGAAGGAATACCGAATTGATGGCGGGTACTGGGGCTATTACAGCGACCGTCGCTTTCATCCTTTCATTGATGTTTCGGGAAGGCGCTTCTCGAAGATGATTCGAAACATCCAGTTTTTGGGCAGCGGCACTTAATCCAGTTTCCTAAAATCGAGAATGTTGAGATGGTTGTCAGCCTGATCCTTCCAAACGCGAGCAATGAAGCGTCCAACCCCTGTGATATTCAATTTCTCGACCGGTCTCGTCCTCAGAATGGTAGTCAGGTTCAACTCGTTCACCATTTACGAAAGCGCGCACGAACTCTTCCAGTGGCGCTCTTTCGCGTTTGCGCAGTGACTTGAGAAGCTCATGGGCTTCCCAATCCACGAAAACGCGAAATTGATGCGTATCACCCAAGGTGAATTCTTAATCAAGTTGATCGAGTTCCCGCAAAACATCCTCGGCGGGAATCCAGCGATCGGGATCGCGATCATTCAACCTGCCCTTCAGCCAATGTTGCTGTTGAGGATCGGCTTCGTCATCCAAGGCGACCAACAGCGCACTTATCCTTTTGCGCTCGTTGGGACTCATTTCCCGGATTCTCGATTCTACTTCAGCCAAACTCATACTGGAAGTGTGCCAGACTGAGGACCATCCCGCAAGGACTTGGTCGGGTCATTGAGTCCACAGCCCCTGCCACTTGCAGAGGTCTACACCTCCACCTACGGTCCTTTATGCATGCGATGAAATCCCTTTTCTTACCGATCGCATTCTTCGCGTTTTCCCTTTTTGCATCAGCCCAAGAAGATCTGGCAAAACGGATGGAAGATGCAATCGCGTTGATGCGATCCAGCGGTCAGGCTCAGCCTCAGGTTCTGGTCCCGATGCTGACTTCGTGTGCGGAGGGTTACATTCAGAAGAAGGAATTCAAGACGGCGCTTGAGCGGGTCGATGAGGCGTTGGTTCTGGCTCGGCAGCATGACATTGATCCCTTCTCGACGTTCTTTACGGCCTCGAAGATTCTCAACACGATTGATGATGAGCTTGCGACCCAGTTTCTCCAACGCCAGCTCGAGGTGCCCAACGCTTCGAAACAATACAAGAAAGGCGTGTTGAAGGCCCTCGACATGCATCTGGCCATCAACGGCGATCAGAAGCTGGCGATTCAGGCTGGCTACCAGTTGTGGAGCATTACCAAGGAGGAGAGTCCGGGCACGGAGGAAGAATTCTGGGCGAAGTTCAAGTTTGGAAACCTTTGCCTGTCGGGCAAGCTGTTTGATGTGGCGATGCCGACCTTGAAGGAGGCGCGAACCATGGCCGTGGAAATGAAGCGGCCCGATCTGGCGGCGCATTGTTCGCGGGCGTTCGGATCTGCGCTCGCGGCAGAGGGACAATACGAGCAGGCGCTGGGTTTGTTTCAGGAAGTCGTGGTGTTCACCGAGGGATCCCAGTATGAAGAGGCAATGATGAGCTCGGAGTTGGGGAATGTCGCCACGGTCCAGCTTCAGCTCAATCAACTCGACTCAGCTAAGGCGACGATCAGGAAGATGCAGTCGTTGGCCCGGAATGAGATCGAAGAAGGGATCGCCGCCTCCATGTTGGCCGCGGTGGAACTGAAACGAGCCTTGGCCAAAGCCGGGTTGAAGGGGCCGAATTTGAAGGATGCGATCGTGGC
>JBCDHN010000041.1:0-9614 GCA_038749915.1 Verrucomicrobiota bacterium
CTGAGACTCTATTATTTGAGCAGGGCTCCACGCTCGAAAACGTGCAAACTGGAGGCTGCCGCAAACACGGGGCTTTCCACCTTGATTGGCCGCTTCAGAAACCCTTCCGGCTGGCTTGTGTCGATGATTTGACGCCAGCCTTCACCGGGCAGATGAACTTTCCCGGGATCATGGCAGGCGTTGAAGACGAGGAGCTGTTCGTCATGAATCAGGGCCTGCAATCGTCCGCCGATCTCGCTTTTGGACCAGGCTTCTCCTTCCATCTCGTTTCCCTCAAAATCGTACCAGACCAAATCGCGGACCCCGGATTCATCGGTCTTTCCCCCGTGATAGAAGTCGGTTCGAATCAGCTGAGGGCGTTGCTTGCGGTACTGAATCAGTCGCTTAACAAACTGGAAAAATCGCTGGTCGCGGGGCCGGTTCTTCCAATCAAACCAACTGATTTCGTTGTCTTGGCAATAGGCGTTGTTGTTTCCACCCTGGGTGCGACCGCGCTCATCTCCTCCCAGTAGAAACGGCGTTCCCAGCGATAGGAACAAGGTGCTGACGAGATTGCGGCGGTGCTGATCGCGAGCGTCGTTGATCTCCTCATCGTCCGTTTCGCCTTCGTAGCCATGATTCTTGGAGTGGTTCGACATGTCGCCATCTCGATTTTCTTCCCCATTGGCGAGATTGTGTTTCTCGTTGTAGCTGACCAGGTCGCGGAGCGTGAAACCATCGTGGCTCGTCAGGAAATTGACGCTGCGTTGCGGGGAACGAAGACTCACCGCGAAGTGATCTTCGCTTCCGGACAATCGAGACGCGAATTCGGGCAGCAAGCCGGGCTCGCCGTTCCAAAACCGGCGCATGCAATCCCGGTATTTCCCATTCAACTCGGACCAAACCTCCGGAAAACCGCCGACTTGATAGCCTCCCGGCCCCAAATCCCACGGTTCGGCGATCAGCTTCGTTTGTGATAGCACGGGATCCTGGTGGATCGATCGGAAGAAGCCGTTGTCCCGGGTGAATGCGTCACTCTCGCGGCCCAGCGATGCCGCCAGATCAAACCGGAATCCGTCCACATGCATTTCTTCAACCCAATACCGCAGGCTGTCGGTCACCAATTGGAGAACGTAGGGATGCCGGATGTCGACCGTGTTTCCGCAGCCGGTAAAATCGCGATAGTGCTCCGGGTGACGGGGCTCAAATCGATAGTAGGAACGATTGTCCATACCGCGGAAACTGGTGGTTGGGCCCTGGGGCGCCATTTCGCCAGTGTGATTGTAAACCACGTCCAGAATCACCTCCAATCCGTGCTGGTGGAGCTTCTTCACCATGCGCTTGAACTCCTTGACGTGCTCACCCTTGGAAGAATCGCAGAATGAGTAGCGGCTCTCGGGTGCGAAAAATCCAACGGTCTGGTAACCCCAATAATTGGTCAGCCGCCGATCGAGGAGGAATCCGTCGTCAATATGGTGATGAACCGGCATCAGCTGGATCGTCGTTACGCCAAGGTCCTTGAGGTAGCGGATCACCTTGTCATGGGCCAATCCCGCATAGGTACCTCGCATGCGTTTGGACAATCCGGGAAACTGCTTCGTGAGGCCTACGACGTGGGTTTCGTAGATGATGGTCTGATTCCAGGGAATGCGCAGCGGTTCATCGCCCTCCCAATCAAACGTGTCGTCAACAAGCACGCATTTTGGCATGACCGGTGCGCTGTCGATCTCGTCGCGCTTTTTATCCGGATTGCACAGATCGCGGTGGTCACGCATCCGGTCCGAAAGCGCTCGGGCATAGGGATCAAGTAGCAGTTTTTGCGGGTTGAAGCGATGACCGTGGGAAGGATCCCATTTTCCATCCACGCGCAGGCCGTAGAGCTGCCCCGGTTTCAGTCCGCCCACTGCGGCGTGCCAGACCGAGCCCGTGCGGTTTTCCAGTTTGATTCGGCCTGACTCTGAATGAGGACTACGGGGGCGAAACAGGCACACTTCCACGGACTTTGCGTTCTGCGAGAACACCGCAAAGTTCCAGGTTCCATCGGCTAAGCGATGAGCTCCCAGGGGGCTGGGCTGACCGTGGCTTACTTCCATGTCGGCAATGAGTAATTCGACCCACAGGAGGCGTCAACTTCGAGAAACCGCTAATCGCGAGGCCCTCTTCAGCCCTGAAATCGAGGCACTTCCTACCCAATTTCCGGCTATCCGCTCAGATTTACCTCGGAAGGCTTCAAATCGAGAAAGTGCCGCCAGCTGGGACGGGCTTTGCGGCGGGCTGATTTTTCCGCCTGGCACATGAAGGGCCGCCAACGTGGCGCGCGGGGCTCCTTGCGGGGAAACATCCCGGCTTCATGCGGTAACTTGTTGGCTTTCTTGGTGTTGCAACGAATGCAGCTCGTGACGATGTTCTCCCAGCTGTTCTTTCCACCCTTGTCCCTCGGAACGACGTGGTCCAGGTTGAGTTCCCTGGGCTCGAAACCGATTCCGCAGTATTGGCAGGTGTGCTCATCGCGCTCGAAGATGTTCTGCCGCGTGAATTTCACGTCTTTTTTCGGGAGCCGATCAAACATGGAAAGCACGATGATCTCCGGGATGCCGAATTGGCAGGATATCGTATGAACCACCTCCAGGTCGGGAGCGTCTTTGCTGGTGGTCAGCCAGGAATCGATGTCGTGGGTAAAAAAGTTCTCCTCGGCGTCAGTGTGAACAACTTGTGCATGACCCAGGAAAAGGAGGGAAAAAGCGCGTCTCGCCGAACAAATATTGACCGGTTGCCAAAGCCGGTTCAGGACGAGAACAGGATGATTGAGCGTGGAATTCACCGCGAAAAACTCATCAAAATCGCCGCTGAATCTAGGGTGCGGATTGATTACATCAAGCCATTTCTCCGTCTCACAGCTGGTCAATGCTGGATGCGTATGCGAAAAAAACCGCAGTCTGAAGCAGATTTTCCTAGGATTTTTTTAAAGAACTATGCTAGAAAGTCCGGGCCACCTGTGAACATCGTGTGAATATCCGTTTCCGGACGGCCCACACGACCAAAATCCTACTAAATATTTTGCCTGCTGCTATGATGTTTCGGATTCCGAATCTCTGGGTCTTTTTTGTCACCATTACTCTCTGCGTCGGTTTTGGAGGAGTCGTCTGCGCACAAGACGAGCTTTCCGCTGACCCTTCTGATCTGTGGTTGCGCGCCTATATGAAGATGCGTGATGCCGAGACGAAAGAGGAATCCGGCAAGGATTTGGAGGCATTGGCCAGCTATCGGGAGTCTCAGCGGCTGTTCGACTACATTTCTCGCACCCATCCGAACTGGAAGAAGAACATGATGGATTTCCGTCGGCGGGCGTTGCTCGACAAAATCGACCAGGTTCATGCGCGGATGAAGAGCAACGGCTCGGAAGATTTGGGTCCGCTCCCCGGGTCTGGTATTGCTCAGTCGGCTCCGTCCATTGGCAACGGCCCCATGGTGGTTCGTCCCGCGAATCCGGAATTCCAGTCGCCCGGGATCACTGCTCCGGCCCCACCAAGCTACACCCAGCCGCCGGCGCCAATGGCACCCAACGCCCAGAACTACACTCAGGGTGTGAACCAGGAATTTTTGGATCTTCAAACGCAGGTCGATTTGCTGACCGGAGCCAAGCAACGGCTGGAACGGGACGTAGCCGAACGCGAGCAGCGGATGCAGTCGCTTCAGAACCAGTTGAACAAGGCTAAAGAGGTTGAGAGAACGATGCAGGCCCAGTTGGCCAAGGTTTTGGGGGATCTGAAGAATGCTGAGACGATGAGCGAGCAAAAGGTCCAGCAGACCGAACAGCAGCTCAAACTCGCGACTGAGGAACTGCGCCGTGCCAATACCGAGAGTGCGAGCATTCTTAAAGCGTTGGAAATGGCGAAAGCCGAAATTCAGGAGATTTCCAAGGAACGCGACATCTATGCGGAGGAGCGGGCCAACCAGATGGAGAACAACGCGCAGCTTTCCAAGCGCCTCGCAAACGCCATCACTGATCGGGACAAGGCTCGTGAGGAGCGCGACCAAATCAAAAAGGAACTGGACGAGGCAAATGGGAAGGTGACGGAGGAGATGATCGCGAAATTTGAGGAAACCGAGCGCAAGCTTCATGCCGCGACCCAGGAAATCAAAGCGGCCAAGAAGTTGGCAGAGGAAGCAACCAAGGAGCGTGACGGCATGGCAAAGCAGCTGGCCGAGGCGATTCGGAAGAATGGCGAGCTTTCCGAGACCAATGCGCAGCTCCTTGCAGAGCTGGCTCAGTCGGAGAAGACGATTGGTGAACTCAATGAGAAAGTCGCGAGCTTGGAACGGTCCAACCTTATGATGCAGCGGGAGAACGAGGGACTGGTCCGAGAGCGCAATTTGCTGGTGGAGCAGCGCAATCAGCTCCAGCAAAATCTGGATGAGATGGCGATTTTGCTCGATGCCAGTGAGCAGATCGATGGAGACGTGAAGGATCTCGTTTCCGCCAACCTGAAATGGCAGAAAGAACTCGCAGCTGCCAAAATGGAGATCGAACGTCTGACTCGCAGCGGTGGCGATTACGAGGATGAGCTGGCCAGCCTGCGCAAAAAGGTGGAGGGAATTCAGAATGAGCGCATGGCCTCGGAAGAGGACAGCAATCTCTATGCGAAGAAGGTCGAAGAGCTGAATGGGAAGCTCAAAACCATGTTGACCGAGCTCAACACCACTTCACAGCAACGTGATGATGCTCTGCAGGAGCGTGACGTGATGAGGGCGCAACTCGATACCACCGTCCGCGAATTGGACGCGGCCAAGGCTGAGATCACCCAAAAAGACGGTCTCCTGGCTCAAGCCAAGCAGCGTTTGACCTCGTTGACCGAGCAGCTCACCAAGAGCCAAAAAGAAGTCGTCAACCTGAGCAGTTCCGCTCAGGAAAACGACATGTTACGCGGGCTGATCCGAAAGCAACTCGTGAAGCAGGCCCGCCTCCAGCAGGCTCGCGACATCGTGCTTGATGAGCTTCGCAAGCTGGATGTCCAGTCCGTGACGTTGCTTGCCAGTTTGGACAGCATGGCCGGTGAGCGTCTTGAGCTGAGCGAGGACGAGCGGGCCATGTTCAAGAAGACCGAGGATCTTCAGCTGATCGAAGCGGTCGAATCGAACGAGGCACCCCGCGCGCTGGCTTCTTCCTCTCCCAATGCTGTTGTGATGGTTCCGGCTCCTGCCAATACGGGGGCCTCAGTCCAAACTACCGAAGCTGATCTGGTCATTGCTGCAAATCGCGAAAATCAAATCACACAGCTCGCCAAAGCTGCGAATTATGATTTTAGCCAAGGGAACTTCGACTCGGCCTCCAAGGGATACTCCAAGGTTCTTCATGTCGACCGCAACAATCTCTATGCCTTGTGCAACATGGGGGTCATTTATCTTCGTCAGGGAGACCTTACGGCCGCTGAGAAGTTTTTGGAGCGGGCTCTATCCGTCGATGAAGCGTGCGCAGATGCCCACTATTACCTTGGGGTTCTCAACTACCGGAATCGCAAGCTCGACTCTTCCCTGGAGTCGTTTTATGAGTGCCTCCGTCATGGTGGCGAAAATGCCAACGTTCACAACTACGTCGGCTTGGTGGCGAGCCTGAAAGGATGGGGAACGCGCGCCGAGACCGAATTCAAGAAAGCGGTGGCGTTGAATCCAGCCCACTCAGAGGCCTATTTCAACCTCTCCGTGCTCTACGCAACCCGCAGTGAGCCTTCCAAGCCGTTGGCCAAGGAATACTACCAGAAGGCATTGCACAGCGGCGCAACTCGAGACGCTGCCATGGAGCAGTTCATCGATTCCTAATTCGTTAAAATTGGGCCTGTTTGCGACAGGACAGCTGTGCGGTGATCTCACCGTTTTATAGCGTGCTTCGGCAAGGCGCGGATTGATTGGTTGCCGAGTCTCACGCATTCGCTAGGCTCATGGGTTATGAAACCCCTTCTGAGTTGTGCACTTTTATTGATCGGCATTTCCACTGCGCTCGCGTCGCCGGGCGAAGAAGCTGCAACGATCTACGAAATCTCCGGGACCAAAGGAGGATTGATTCTGCACTTGGGATGCGGTGAGGGAGAATTGACCGCCGCCTTACGACCTACCGAGAGTTACACGGTTTTTGGGTTGGCAAATATCGCTGAAGAAGTTGCAGCGGCACGGAATGGTATTCGAGAGCAGGGAATCTATGGACCCGTCTCTGTTGACCTTTGGGAAGGCTCCCAATTGCCTCTCGTCGATGACTTTGTGAATCTGATCGTGGTTGAGGACGGGTTTGAAGTCAGTGACGCCGAATTGAACCGCGTTCTCTGTCCCAATGGCGTGATTTTAAGGAGGGATGGTAATGATTGGAAGAAAACGACCAAGGCTTGGGGCGAGGATATTGATGATTGGACCCACTATTTTCACGGACCAAGTGGGAACGCCGTTTCACAGGACGAAAAGGTAGCCCCGCCAACCCGGTTGCAATGGGTGGGGAGCCCGCGCTGGTCACGCCATCATGACCGAATGGCCAGCATGAGTGCCTTGGTGAGTGGAAATGGCCGATTGTTTTACATCATGGATGAAGGGTCGCGAATTTCGATTCAGCTGCCGTCGAAGTGGATGCTCGTGGCGCGAGATGGGTTTAATGGTGCCATTCTCTGGAAGCAACCGATTGCGAATTGGCACGATCAACTCTGGCCGTTGAAGAGTGGCCCGACCCAGCTGGCAAAGCGGCTGGTCACAGATGGAGAAAATGTTTTTGCGCCTCTGGCCCTGGGCGCTCCGGTCAGTTGCCTCGATGCACCAACCGGAGAAGTCCTGGCAACCTACGACTCGACTCAGGGAGCGGAGGAGATGGTGTTGTCCGAGGGCAGCCTCTTCGTCTTGGCAAATCCTGAGGCGTGGGCCTTGAAGGACTTTACCGTCAAAATGAACACCGGGGATCAGGGACGGGTTTCCAAGGAGTTTGGCTGGAACGAGAAGCCCAGGGAATTGTCAGCGATCGACGTCGAAAGCGGGGCAACCATTTGGAAGAGCGAGCAAAAAGTCGCGCCGCTCTCCCTCGTTGCTGATTCTCAACGCGTGGTTTTTCACGATGGAGATGCCGTGGTGAGTTTGGATCCGGCAACGGGCAAAGAACATTGGCGCAATGAAGAAGCCAGTCGCCGGAGTCTTTTTGAGTTTAACTATGGACCTCGTCTGGTTCTGCATCAGGAAGTGGTGCTCTACGCCGGAGGTGACGGGAAAAAATTGGGAATTGAAGCTGCGACTGGCAAAACGCTTTGGACGGCTGGTGACCCGAGGTCGGGTTACAAATCGCCCCAGGATCTGATGGTGGCGAGTGGATTGGTTTGGACCGCGCCCCTTACGTCGGGAAGAGACTCCGGTGTTTTTACGGGATTGGATCCGTTGACAGGTGAAGTGAAGAAGGAGTTTCCTCCGACCGTTGATACCTACTGGTTCCATCACCGCTGCTACATCTCCAAAGGCACGGAGAAGTATCTCATGCCGTCGCGAACCGGAATCGAGTTTGTCGATCACGAGAGTGAGCAGTGGGACATCAACCATTGGGTGAGGGGAGGTTGCTTGTATGGAGTGATGCCCGCAAATGGACTAACCTATGCTCCTCCCCACAACTGTGCCTGTTATCCCGAAGCCAAGTTGTATGGCTTCAACGCCTTGGCTGCAGGAGGCTCCAAGCCTGAGTTGATTTCGGCGGATGCCCGGCTCGAAAAAGGACCTTCCTACGACAAGAAATGGAAGCTGGCGCCGGATGACCCGAACGACTGGCCCACCTATCGTCATGACAAGGAGCGCAGTGGTTTCACAAACCAGAAGTTAGGGAAGGAGCTGGCCAAGGAATGGCAGGTGATGATTGGCGGTAGGCTCAGCGCGCCCACCATTGCCCGCGGCATGATCTTCGTCTCTGAAATCGATGCTCATACGATACATGCTTTGAACGAGAAAACAGGAGAGCCGGTCTGGACGGCAACGGTGGGTGGTCGCGTTGACTCGCCACCGACGATTCACCACAATCGGGCGGTGTTTGGATGTGCTGACGGAAGCGTCTACTGCCTTGAAGCCAGTTCAGGGGAGTTGATCTGGCGATTTCGCGCGGCGCCCTCAACCCGCCGCACCATGGTGTTCGAGCAACTGGAGTCTCTCTGGCCCGTGCCGGGTGGTGTCCTGATCGAGGATGGCAAGGTGAGTTTCGTCGCGGGTCGCTCCGCCTTTTTGGATGGAGGAATGCGGTTTTTCAGACTCGATGTCGCGACTGGTGAAGTCCTCGTTGAAAGGATCATCGATGATCGCGATCCTGAGACCGGGGGCGATCTCCAGGACCGCATTCAGACTCTGCAAATGCCCGTCGCGCTGAACGATATTCTCTCGAGCGATGGCAAGTTTACCTATCTCCGCTCCCAGAAGATTACGAATGACGGGACTCGGATTGAGATCGGGCCGATTTCAGGAAACGCGGCGTTGCACGGCGGAACTCAGGCTGGGGAAGGCGCCCACGTTTTTGCCCCGATGGGGTTCCTCGACGACACCTGGTTTCACCGTAGCTATTGGGTTTACGGTCGTAACTTTGCCGGTGGTCATAATGGCTACTATCAGGCAGGCAAGTATGCTCCTGCTGGCCGAATTCTCGTTTTCGATCAGGACAACGTTTATGGTTATGGGCGGGAGCCTCAGTATTTGAAGTGGACCACGACACTGGAACATCAGTTGTTTTCGGCGAGTCGCGAAATCGAGGACAACACCGCAGCGGCGGCTGCGTCGGGGCAGAAACCAGGCAGGAAAGCGCCTTCAAGCGGCATGCCGGTTGCCTTTCGCATCACGGACCGAATCAATCCCGCTCGGAAACCGGTCACGGCCGAAGCATGGGTCATGGCGGATGCGAAGAGCGGCGTCATTCTGGCTCATGGCGGTCCGCTGAATGGCTACGCTCTGACGCTGAAAGATGGAAAGCCTCAGTTTCAGGTGCGGGCGGACTCAAAGCTGTCGGTGGCGGAAAGTGGCAAACAACTCAGCCCGGGATGGCATCACCTGGTTGGCGTGCTGGGAGCCGATAGTGCCATGAAGCTCTATGTCGATGGAGCGGAGGTTGGGGCCGCCGAATCCGAGGGCGGTCTGCTGACCAAGGAGCCGGTGCAGACGCTGGAGATCGCTGGAGACGGCGTAACTCCTGTGGGCGATTATCCTGCGAAGCAGCGCACTGCTGCCTTAATCGATGAGTTCGCAGTCTATCATCGCGCGCTCACCGCGGAAGAGGTGGCCAGCCGATTCCAAACTCCGGGCGCGAAGGCCAACAATGCAGTGGTCGCCTGTTCCTTTGACGGAGGGAACGCCAGAGATGAGTCGGGCGGAGAGAACGACGGAACCCTGAGGGGCGCGGAATTCGGGAAAGGAATCGCGGGTTCAGCGCTTTGGATTCAGCGGGGCAAAACCAAAAACGCTGCTCCCACGAAAACGAAGCTTCCCGCCAACAACACCTTTGTGGAGCACCATTGGGCAAACCAAGTGCCCCTCTTTGCCCGGGCCATGGCGCTGGCGGATGATACGCTGATCATCGCTGGTCCTCCCGACATCATCGATGAGGAATACACCTTCGAACGCCTGACACAGAATGACGCTGCCGTTCATGA
>JBCDHN010000042.1:0-9583 GCA_038749915.1 Verrucomicrobiota bacterium
CAGACCGCACATCCCGTCGTTAGTCCCAAAAAGACGGTGGAAGTCGTTTCGACACGATCAATCATGTAACGCACATTCAACTCTTCCGGAATCGCTCCTCCTTCGGCGGTGGTGATATTGCAGCGGTTGAATCCCGTGGCGATCTTTTGCTGAAGTGACGGTTCCGGCAGCAAATCGCCCGCGAGCTGCTCGATCGTGAATTGATCGAACGGCATGTTGTCCCGGAACGCTTCGATCACCCAGTCCCGATAGGGCCAGATTTCCCGGTAGTTGTCCAGATGCATGCCATGGGTGTCGCCATACCTGGCTGCATCCAACCAATATCGGGCGCGATGCTCGGCCGCATGAGGAGACTTCAGCAACTCCACAACGTAGCGCTCAACCGCGTCTTCCCTCAAGTCGAGGATGAAGTCTTCCACCTTGCTCCAGGTCGGGGGAAGCCCAATCAAGTCCAACGATGCCCGGCGAGCGAATTCGTGGAGGCTTGCCTCTGGACTGGGTTTGAGCTCCATCGCAGCCAGCCTGGCATGAACAAAGTGATCGATCGGATTCCGCGCCCAGGTCCGGGAGGCTTCTGTCTCCGGAACCTGGGGACGAGCAACGCTCAGAAAGGACCAATGCCCCTCCCATCGCGCGCCTTGCATGACCCACGCTTTGAATTGCTCTTTCTCTTTCTGACTGAGGGTTTTCCGCGATTTCGGAGGCGGCATCACTTCGTCCGGATCGTCCGTCAGAATCCGCGCAAGCACTTCCTCCGCCATCTCTTTCTCGAGCGCGACATCGAGCCTCAGATCCGCCTTCCGTGAATGAGAATCCGGCCCATGACACTCCAGACAATTCCTGGAGAGGACGGGCCGAATGACCTCGGAATAACCAACATTGTCAGCGAAGGCTGCTTCCGCCCCGAGACCGGACAGTGAAGAGGCAGACAAGAGCAGTGGCCAAAGACAGAGCTTCGACAATACCCTACGCAAGCGGCCTAAAAACAGAGCTTTTTGGTTAGGATTCCTTATCGTGCTTGTGGTCATGGTCGTGGTCGTGACCATGGTCATGATCGTGATGAGAATCATCAGAACAGGCATACTCAAGATAGTCGCAATTGGAGCACGGCTTCAGACTGAGCTGAAACTTTTCCAGGACCGATTTGCCGTCTCCGGATTTGATCTGAAGGACGACCGGAAAGCTCTCTCCCTCAGGCAGGGCTCCGTTTGAAACCAGTGCTTCACCGGATTTGGCAAAGGATAGACGTGTAGGACTGATGCGACTTCCTCCGGTCAGTTTAACCGAAAATCCGTCAATGGAGGCGGCTTTGTTGTGGTGGTCAAAAGCAGAAATTTGAACGGTTCGATCTTCCATCACCAGGAATTCCAGGTGTGGTTCGAAACTGAACAACATTCGCCCCCCATTGGGTCCGGTAATCTTCTCGTGATGATGGTGATGATCGTGGTCGTGATCATGATCTTTTTTGTCATGCGCAACTGCGCTCCCCCCCAGCCCAATAAAGGCCGTCATCAGGGAGGTAAGGAGGGTTTTCATACAGGTAATGACTGCAATCAGACCCAAATTGTTGAGTTATTTTCCGCTTTGCAAGCGAATTGAGCGTTGGGGCTGTGAATGGATTGAACGTCGCATTCCAAGGATTGATCTAAGCAAGCGGATGATTTATTTGCGATTCGTCGTTTCCGGCCTTGTTCTCGCCCTTTTCGGGGCAGGAGCGATGTATCGCTTTGACGTGACGTTGCCTTCGCTTTCAGCGAGTCAATCCACCTACAGCTTTGTGGATGATGTCGAGCCCATTTTGATGGATTACTGCTACGATTGTCATGGGGACGGCGCCGGCAAGGGAGGAATCAAGCTGGATGATTTCGCGAATTATGAAGAGCTTGTGGCCAACCTCGAAATGTGGGAGGGCGTTCACCACAATATTGATGCGTTTCTCATGCCTCCGAGCGAGAAACCGCAAATGGAGGATTCTGAACGAGAAATTCTCGCTACGTGGATCGAGCAGGAAGTCTTCCGGCTCGACCCCCGAAACCCGGATCCGGGCCGCGTCACGATTCGAAGGCTCAACCGGGAAGAATACCGGAATTCCGTTCGCGACCTCCTCGGAAATCAGCACTTGGATCCCTCCGAAGATCTTCCTCCGGACGATACCGGGTACGGGTTTGACAATGTGGGCGATGTTCTGTCGATGTCTCCGGGACTGTTCGAAAAGTACGCCATCGCTGCCGACCGAGTCCTCTCCAGCGTAATTCGGACTCGTCCCCCCGAACCGGGACGCGTTGTTGTCTCTCCTGAAGACGACTTTCGGGGGGTGAGGCATGCCTCCAGCGGAACCGGTGTCCTCGCCAGTGCGGGAGCCGTTGGCGCAAAATTGAAAGTTCCGCGAGATGGAGAATACACTCTGCGTATTCTTGCCGGTGCAGATCATGCAGGGAATGAACTCCCCAGGATGCTGGTGAAATTTCACGGCGGAAATCAAAAGGAATTCGAAGTGAAGGCAGGCCGCGAGCAGCCTCAGTACTGCGAGATGCCGGTAAAGGCGCAACGGGGTGATCGCTGGCTGGAAATGGCCTTTGTGAACGACTTCTACGACCCCAACAACAAGAATCCGCAGCGGCGAGACCGCAACCTGCACATTTTCCGCGCAGAGCTGATTGGGCCCCTCAACCTCAAGCCCCCTCCCCCTTCCCCAACGCAGAAAGCGCTCTTCAGCGTCGCTGGCCCTGGCCCGGAAGAAGATCAGGCACGACGGATTGTTTCGACGTTTGCCCGGAAAGCATGGCGCAAACCGGTTTCCAAGGAGGAAGTAGATCGGCTCCTGCAGTTCGTGAAACTGGCCAAAAATGAGGGTGACAGCTTTGAGATGGGCATCAAACTGGCGCTCCAGGCAACACTAGTATCGCCTCACTTTCTCTTTCGCGCTGAGTCACAAGCCCGTCCCGATGATCCGGGTAAAATCCACAAAATCGACGAACATGCTCTCGCCTCTCGGCTTTCCTATTTCCTGTGGAGCTCGACACCGGACGATCGGCTCCTGAATCTGGCTGATGCCGGGAAGCTGCGTGAGAATCTGGGTGCTGAGATCGACCGGATGATCGTAGATCCAAAGATTGAAGCGCTGACTGAGAACTTTGCCGGGCAATGGCTTCAACTCAGGAACCTCGACATCGTGATGCCGGATCCGCAAACCTATCGCGGCTGGAACCGCAATCTTCGCGACGATATGCGGGAAGAAACAGAGCGATTTTTCAGCACCATTTTGGCGGAGAACCGAAGTGTCTTGGAATTTCTCGAAACGGATTTCACCTTTCTCAATGAAGCGCTCGCCCGTCACTATGGAATTGGTGGGATCAAGGGGAACAACTTCCGGAGGGTCTTTTTAACTGACCGGGACCGAAGTCGCAGAGGAGGCGTGTTGGGTCATGCCAGCATTCTGACGATTACCTCGAATCCCACGCGAACGTCTCCGGTCAGTCGCGGGAACTGGGTGCTCGAAAACCTACTGGGCACACCGCCACCTCCTCCATTGGAAGGCATCCCGGACTTGGAAGAGACCAAGAAAAAGGCCGGGAAAAAGCTCACCATGCGACAACAACTGGAAATGCATCGCAAAGATCCCATTTGCGCCAGTTGCCATGCCCGGATGGATCCGATCGGATTCGCTCTCGAGAACTACGACGGGATTGGCCGATGGAGAGAGGATGAGGAAGGTCAAAAAATCGATCCTATCGGCCAACTCTACACCGGTGAAGCATTCCAAAGCGCCAGCGATCTCAAACAACTGCTGGCCGAGCAGAAGGGAGAGGCTTTTGCTCAGAATCTCGCCGAAAAGCTCCTCACTTTTGCCTTGGGACGCGGCGTGGAGTATTACGATCAACCAGCCCTCAACGTGATTCATGACCATGTTTCGGAACACGACTTCCGCTTTCAGTCGTTCATCCACGCGATCGCTGAATCCGTGCCCTTCCAGTACCGCCGCGGGGAAACTCTAACTCCCTGATTCGTCAGGGCCAGCAGGGACAGAGGCCGAAAAAGAAACCCGGCCACTGAGTGGCCGGGTCACCAGAACCATGAAAACAACGCAACCACATCTCACCGTTGCTGCGTATATCCGAATATATAGGACATCTTAAATAAGGCAACAAACTTGATAAACTTTCTCAAGTTCTCATCACAGAAATGAGATTTCTGCGCTTTTCGGGCCTTGTTTTTGGAAGCCCAAGCCGCTCTCCCCGCAGCAGCTTTGAGTTTAATCAACGTCAAGGGCCTGAGTATCAGCGCCGCTCGCTGGGTCAATCTTCAACAACTTGCAAACAGTCGCATGGAGTTGGGTGCCCTGAATCTCGCCAAGCGATGAACTGTAGCCTCCGCCATCGAGACGAAAAATGAAAGTCTGCCCCTTCATGCGGGAGGAATCTGAAACTGCATATCCGCTTGCCGCATAGGGTCCACCGGCTTCAGAAGGGTCAAATACCGGCTCTGTTCCGGATTCGTTGGTAAAGGCGTATCCCGGTTTCAGAACCAGAAAACGGTCTCCGAACATGTTTCCGCCATCTTTCCCAAGCCCCCACGTCGATGGGTAATTGCCTTTGGAATAAGAACGCCAATAAATCCGCTTCTTAAGCTCATCATCATAGCCCTCCTCAAAATCCTCCTGGTCCGCGCCTGCGGGCAGTTCCTTAAACCAGAGATGGGCAATGCCATCCGTAACCGCATAGTCAACCTGTTGCCCAAGTTTCCCCATCAACTCCTCATAGTTGATCAACTTGTCTGAGTTTGCCGAGCCATGATCAGTTGAAATAATCACGGTGAGCTTGTCACCCTCGTCATTGCGAAGATCGGGCCATTTGGCCTCCAGCTTTTCGAAGAATGCCTTCAGGGTTGAATCGAGAGTCGTGACCGAAGCGAGAGTATCGGGCTCTTTGGGACCATTCTCACGGGCTGACTTCTTCAGATCGATGAGACTGGCCATGGCCAGACGGATCTTTTTCTCCCCCTGATAGGCGGTCCAGGCATCGAGCAAAGCATTGAGCCGCTCCTCATCGGATTTGCCCTCATCATACTCCGCCATGAAAACATCAGCTCCGTTTTCGGCAGGCTGAACCTGAGAAAAAGGCCAGTCGTGCACAAGGACTGAGATGCCCTGCTTTTTCGCGGTATTCCAAATCGGTTCCGCCTTCAATTGCGCAAGGTTGGTCGGGAAACGTTTCACCTCTTTGGTCTCAGGATCGAGCATGGAGTCTCCGATCACCCCATGAACACTGGGAAGCGTGCCGGTGGCTTGGGAGATCAAGCTCGGGTAATGGACGGTTGGGAACGTCGGGATGAGCGTTCCCGAACTTGGTCTTACCTCATCAAAAAACGGTGTATCCGAGTCTTCCACGTAGTCAGCCCGAAACCCACTCACGTTCAACCACAGGACGAAGTTGTCCCCATTCTTGACTGGAGCAGAACTCATTCCACCTCCGTCGCTGTAGGAATCGGTGTAGGAATAGGCTTCCGCAGACGAAATTGGGTTTCGCAATTCGGCGAGTTCCGCAGTGGTCAGATCGTCATCCATTGCGACCCAGTCAAAGTAGACTGACTCAGTGCCTCCCCAGACGAAAACGAGGGCAAGACCAGCAACGATAGCGGAGACGAGTGCGGAGGCTGAAGCGATGGTGGAACTCATAAAAAAATTCTAGCACGCCGCCCCAGTGAGAGCAAGCAACTGCTCTCGACCGATCACTCTGCTGCGATCTCGAACGCGACCGGATTGGGATTGGCCTGCTCTGCAGGTTCAATCCCGAGGATCTTGCAGACGGTCGCATGAAGCTGAGTCGCATCAATCTCCTCGCCATCCTGTGAATATCGACGTTCCGTCCACTCGTAAATCCAGGTCGATCCGCGCATCCGCGAAGAACTCCGAACAGTGAGGCCACTGGCTGCGACCTGCCCTCCAACTTCCGAAGGCTCAAAAACGGCTTCGGAGCCACTTTGATCCGTGAAGGCATAGCCCGACTTCAGTTGGATCACAAGGTCACCAATGTGAGGACCGTCTCCAAGCATCCAATCTTCGGGAAGAACGTCTTTGCGATAAATGTCCCAGTAAATTCGGTCACCCATGGCTTCTTCAATTTTCTCCAGCGCCGTTTCCATGGTGACACCTTCAGGCAGGTTCTGCACCCAGACGTGTCCCATCGTGTCACTGAAGGCGAGCTTGGCATACGGCCGCATGTCATCGGCAATCAGCTCGGAGAGGTTCACCAGTTTGGTTACATCGACCATGCCGTGATCCGTGCTCAGAATGACAAAGAGGAGATCGCCATTTCGAGCAAGATCGGGCCAACTGTTCTTCAACTCATCGAAGAAGGCGTTCAGCTCGGAATTGAGATTGCTGAATGCAGAGTAGATCCCCGGAGAGCGGCATCCTTCTTTTCGGGCTGCATCGTCCAGGCCATTCAAACTTGCCATCACGAGGCGAAGCCGGTCTTCTCCGGTTCCGGCATTGGCAGCCCACGCATCCAGCAGGACCTTCAGTCGCGAAGCGTCTTTCTGTGAGGGGTCGAACTCGGGCAGCGAAACATCTACCGCATGCTCGGCCGGTTGAACCTGCGAAAACGGCCAGTTGTGGACCAGAACCCGGATTCCCTGCTTCTTCGCCGTTGTCCATATTGGCTCGGCTTTTAATAATGCCAGGTCGGTCGGGTTGCGAACCACCTCATTCGTCGCCGGGTTCAACATGGCATCGCTGACGATTCCGTGAACATCTGCCGTGGTTCCAGTTGCCTGAGAGATCAGACTTGGCCATCGCAAGGTTGGGAAGGAGGGAATCAGCTTGTTGCTGGATAATCCCCGACTGCCGGCCTGGTCAAAAAAGGAAGAGGACGCCTTGTCAGTGTAATCCGTCCTCATCCCGCTGATGTTCAGCCAGAGAACGTAATTGAGGGGATCATCAACAACTTCCGCCGGGGCATTTGAATCGGAGTCGGATTCCTTCGCCATCAATTCCGGATGAAGCAATTGGTTCAACTCTGCCAGGGAGTAATCGTCCTCCATCGGCTGCCAGGTGTAGGCAATGGAGTTGTTTCCTTCAAACACCAGTCCGGCCATTAAAGTGACCACCAGGATGTTGACAAAGGACATCAACGAACGCAGCGGAGTTTCAAACATGAGGCGATCGTGCCATGTTCGATCTTGAAAGGCAAGCCTCTGGCAAACCGGATTTCAGGGCAAAGCTTCAGCCCAAAATCGGGCGATGCACATGTCCTTCGTTCAAATCCACCCGCTCCGGGCGCCCCTTGTGCATATACACAACTTCCGTGTGATCGAGCCCCATCAGCGCCATGATCGTGGAATGGACGTCATGAACGTGAAGCTTGTCTTCCACCGCGAAGAGCCCGAGCTCGTCCGTCGCACCAATCGTTTGTCCGCCTTTCACGCCCCCGCCCGCCATCCACATGGTAAACCCGGTTGGATTGTGATCGCGACCATCTCCCTTCTCGCTCATCGGCGTTCGGCCGAACTCTCCCCCCCAAATCACGAGCGTCTCTTCCAATAAGCCCCGGCGTTTCAAATCCGTGATCAGTCCAACGATCGGCTGATCCACGTTGTTGCAGAGCCGCGCGTGATTCTTCTCCATTCCGGAATGGCTGTCCCACTTACTCCCGGCGCCGTGATAGAGTTGGATGAAGCGAACTCCCCGCTCAACCAACCGACGAGCCAGCAGGCATTGGCGACCGTAAACTTCAGTTTCTTTCTGGTCCAATCCGTAGAGCTTCTGGATGTGATCCGGCTCCGATGCCAAGTCGACTGCTTCCGGAGCCTCCGCCTGCATCTTGAAAGCCAGTTCATAGCTGCGAATTCGTGCCTCCAAATCCGAATTGGATTCGCGCCCCCGATAGTGATTCTGATTCAGCTGATCCAGAAACCCCAACTTTCTCGCCTGACGCGACTGGCTCACCCCACTTGGATTGTTGAGGTTCGCAATCGGCTGATTTCCGCCCTCCAGCAAAACGCCCTGATGAATCGAGGGCATGAATCCGGATCCCCAACACCTCACACCATTCACGACCATCGCGTTCGAATCCTTGAGAACGACAAATCCCGGCAAATTCTGGTTCTCCGTTCCCAAGCCGTAGGAGATCCACGATCCAAGTGAAGGCCGTCCCCCGAACACGGAGCCTGTGTTCATCTGGCACACTCCACCCGCATGATTGATTCCGTCCGATACACAGGAACGAATGACGCAGAGTTCGTCAGCGATTTCGGAGTGTTTTGGCAACCAATCGGAAATCCACACCCCGCTCTCGCCATGTTGGGCCCAGGTTCGCTTGGAGGCGAGCAGGGGCGAGTTGACTTCCCCCATGGCGGTAACCGGCCGTTCGAAACTGTCCGGGAGTTTTTGACCGGCAAGTTTGTTCAAGAGCGGTTTCGGATCAAACAAGTCGAGATGGCTGGGACCACCTTCCATGAAGAGCCAGATTACCTGCTTGGCTTTTCCCAACACATGAGGAATTTTCTCAGCCACTGGATTCGGATGAGTATTGGCCTGCAGAGAGTTTCCCAGCATTGCGGATAGCGCAACGGACCCGAATCCGGCACCGGCTTTGGCAAGAAACTCTCTTCGTGAGGTTGGGAGTTCGATATTGTTACAAGCCATGATGAGGAAGCAGGTTAGTGGAGATAAAGAAACTCATTCGAGGTAAAGAGCGCGTGGCAGAAATCAGTCACGGCCCCAAGCTGTTTGGGCGGAATTCCTCCGGAACTTGGCGACGTTGATGGAGGTCTCTGCCAAGACGAACCGGGGGCGGGCTGTTCGCCGTTCGACGTTGAGAAATCGAAATCCGTAAACCGGTCCTCTGCGTTTGATCGGAATGGAAGGCTCTCCGACGAAAGGAGTTTCGAAGAAAACGATAGTCTTGCCACCTGCCCATCCCACTGATGCCCTTTGGCATGCCGGCCTCCGATCAGCAAGGGGGTGCTCGATGTCTGGATTCGCTCGGAGATGGAATGCGGGACCTCACGAATCTGCATTTCCGCATCAGGATCGGACAAATCCTTCATGTAAAACGTAACATGCCCTCCCACGTTTCCGAGGTCCGCAGCAGTGATGGACGCGGCAACGTAAACCGGCTTGTGCAGTGGAAATCGGAGACCAGAAGCAACCACTTCATATTCGACTCCGCCAGCCACGTTCTGACCAACAAGCTGAACAATCAGATTTCGCGGCTGATACTTTGATCGTTCGCTCGTTACTCCCAGAGACCAGCCCCGCGACTGATGGCTACCGTTCCATCGCGAAACCAAGGTGTTGACGCTGGCATCTTTGTAAATGCGGTCCAGGTTCGCCACTGCCTCGATCATGAAGGTGTCGCTCAGCGATTCCGTTTCCTTGAGTTGAAGGCGTTCGAATCTGCTTCCCGGTTGGATCCAAAGCGACTTGGCTCCGAGTTCGACCCCTGTCACCGCTCCAAACGCCTGCGAAGTCGGACGCTGGCCGGTCTCTCCCGGATATTTCGATGGAGCCTCGACCGGCTTCGTGCTCACCTCGCCGAGCTGAGCATTCAGGAAAGACAAAGCCAGGCCCGTTTCTTGCGCG
>JBCDHN010000043.1:0-9554 GCA_038749915.1 Verrucomicrobiota bacterium
CGCAAAGCCAATTCCATTGTTTCCGCCGGAGCGCGAGAAGATAGCGGTGTTGATTCCTATCAATCGTCCTCTGTTGTCGATCAAAGCTCCACCGGAGTTTCCCGGATTGATTGAAGCATCGGTTTGAATGAAGTTTTCATAACCATTGCGCCCGGTGATTCCAAGGCTCTTGCGACCAATCGCACTGACGATTCCGGTCGTAACCGTCTGGCTAAGCCCAAACGGGTTTCCGATCGCCAACACGGTGTCTCCTGGCTTCATTTGTGAGCTGTCACCAACTTGCACGTAGTTGAGTCCGCTTCGGTCGACCTTGATCAACGCGAGATCCGTGGCGGGGTCGGTTCCGACAACTTCGGCCTCGTAACTGGAGCGATCTCCGAGCAGGGTAACCTCAATCTTCTCCGCGTTTTCAATCACGTGATTGTTGGTCACGATGTATCCGTCGCTGGTCAGCACAACGCCTGAGCCCTGGCCTTGACGCTTGGGAGCAGGCGTGGGCTGGCGCTGGCCCTGAGGAGTATTCGGATTGCCAAACGGATCTCCAAAAAAGCGCCGAAACATGGGATCATTGAACAGTTCCGGCATCGTCGTGGTTTGTTGAGCCCGCGCTCCAACCGTTGTGACAATGGAAACAACCGCCGGGGAAACATCATCAACAATTTGAGCATATCCGCCAAGGGGACCCGATCGGTCCGGGGCGGAGCTTTCAAGTGAGAGTCGCCCGCGCAGGCCATCTTCATTTTTCTGGGCGAGGATCGGGTAGGTGGCGACGCCGGCGGCCGCCAACACAATAAGCAATGAGCGTTTTTTCATCAATAGTGGGTAGGGTGTTAACACGAATGTCGGGTTGTGGTTTTCGCGGCTTTCACGTGAGGATTGGCCCGACGCGCCCGATCCCAAAAATCGTAGAGTCCGCTAAACGACATTCTTTGAGGGGTTGATCGCCGCCCCCTGCGGTTTTTGTCTACGGTTTCGAAAAAAATTTCAAAACCGGCGTAAAAGCCTTCCTGACATAGACTCATTCACGGTCGCTCCATTTCAGGAAAGCGCCGTCGCCAAGGCTTTTGCCAGGGACTCATCCAGATCAGGATGAACCGTGCGGAGATCGATCTTGTAGCAGTCTTCAGACGTGTATCCCATCACTGGTGGAGTCCCTTTCCGGAGCCGTTCCGCCAGTTTGGTAACGCTCATGGATTCCGGGCGGATATCAAGGGTCACGGAGGGAATCTGCGCTTTCGGCATGGTTCCTCCTCCGCAGCGGGAAATCCCCTCCCCGATCGACACATTCAGGCCCTTCAACTTCCGAACCAGCTTCTGCGCTCTCGGCTTCAAATCGTCGGCACTGCGAATGGACAACATCCGCGTCAACGGGAGATCGGGAATGGAGCTGCCAGTCTGACTCAGATACTCAGTCACAACCGCCTGCAACCCTGTCAGGATAAGTTTGTCACAGCGAAGAGCGCGAAAAAACGGTTCCTGCTTCAGTCCAGCGACGATGTCGGCGCGACCGGCGATGATGCCCGCCTGGGGGCCTCCGAAAAGCTTGTCTCCGCTCACGCAAACCAAATCAACCCCGCGCCCAAGAACTTCGGCGGCGGTCGGCTCATGCGGGATTGGCGCTAGTGCGTCGGTCTGCACCATCGCTCCACTTCCCAAGTCTTCGACCACTGGGATTCCATAACGTCGCCCCAACTCCACCAACTCCTCGGTGGATGGCTCGTCGACAAATCCCTCAATGTAAAAATTTGAGCGATGAACCTTGAGCAACATGCCGGTGTTGGGACCAATGGCTTTTTCATAGTCCCGAAGCGAAGTCTTGTTGGTAGCACCAACTTCCTTGAGAAGGGCTCCACTGGTTTCCATGATTTCGGGAATGCGGAATCCACCGCCAATCTCGACCAACTCACCCCGCGAAATGACGACCTCATTTTTCTCTCCATTGGCGAGGTGTTTGAGAATCAAAATCAACGCCGACGCGCAATTGTTGGACAGTGTCGCGGATTCCGCTTCACAGAGCAGTGCAAGACAGCGCTCGAGGTAGCCACCGCGTTTCCCACGATTTCCCGAGTCGAGGTCCAACTCCAAATTGCTGTATCCTGTCCCAACCTCACGAATCGCGTCGCCGACCGCAAAGCTCAACGGGGATCGCCCAAGGTTGGTATGGATCAACACGCCGGTGCCATTAATCACCGGCTGAATCCGGGAACGATTCAACATTTCCAGCTTCCCCTGGATTGAAGACACAATCTCCTCAAAGTCACCCGGTTCGACCTTCTCTTCCCGAACCTGGGTGCGGAGCTCGGCCACCTCGTGGCGAATCGTCTCAATCACCAGCGGGCGAGGCAGGGCATCCGGAATCGCTCCCGCCTTTTCCAGCGCGTTGACCACTTTTTCGACCGCCGGAATGCGGCTGAGAGGATTGGGAGCTTTGGACATTCCAGAAATTTGGAGTCGGGAGCCCAAGCAGCAATCAAAAAATTCGCGATTGAGGAGGCGGGCCGCGCGTTCCGAATTCTATCGAATCAAGGTCCAACCGACCCAAAAAATCGCCAAATCGACGAACATATGGCTGATCCACGCTCCAATCAGGGATCCAGTTCGTTGATACATCACGCTCCAGATCATTCCGCCAACGGCGACCATGGTTCCCAGAAAAATCGCAAACCAGGGGGTAAAATACACCCAGACGATCACGTAGTGATGAGCGGCGAAGGCGAAACCGGCGATCACATGGGATTGAAACCCGGGCACAAAGCGCCTGAGCTGGCCCCAGGCAAACCAACGCCAGTAGTATTCTTCCAAGGCGGCGTGAACCGTCGAAATCAGGATCGCAGCTACGAGGAAGTTGCGGTCAAAGCCGAGCTGGCTCACCCGCTCCTTGACGGCATCCGCCCCTTCAAGGACGAATCGCCCGATTGGAGACTGCATGAGCAAGACAATGGCCGCGAAAATGATAACGCCGGTCTGAATGCCCAACAGCAGCGACCACCAAACCTGTTTGCGGGCCGGTCCCGGGCGAGTCTCACCGGGTCCTCGCGGTAGAATCAGGAAAAAACAGATCAATGGCCAGACCAGCAGCATGGCCTTGGAACCGAAATACCCGATCTGCGCCAAAAGCGGACTCCCGGCGACGACGAAATAGAGCAGATTCGAAATCAGCGGAAAAAGGAGACCAATCCCCAGTCCGAGAAGAATTCGAGTGCGGCTGATGTGGTGCGGCATAAGACGGCTATTCGGAGATCGCCTGAATCGCAAAGGTTGAAAGCTGATGAACCGAGGCGGCCAGTCCCAGGGCCATGGGAATCTGGGCTGCGGCAAAGCGAAATTTGGTTTGCACAGGGATAGGCCAGCGTGGCACTTTTCGACCCCGCTCCAAAATCGTGCGAAGTGAGCGGATCCGCTCGCACTCGACCGAGAATTGATCGGGAACCATTTCAGGCCCTTCGAGAATGAGCTGCTCTTCCCGCTCGGCCAACTCGTTGGCAATCTGGTCGTAGCGCAGCTCCAGTTCTTCAGCCTTGGTCCTCATGACCCGATGAGTGCTCCACATGGGCAGGAGGAAGAAGACGATCGTGCAAATGGCGACCACAAAGAGTCCGGCCACAAAGTAGGGTCGGGTCGCTTGAAAGAGCGAATCCTCGGCAAAAGTCGGGTCGATCCACGAGGCATAAACCAGCCAGAAACTCAAAAACGTGCCACTCGCGATGGTGACAAGGGATCCGCCAAAGCAGAGTTCCCCAACGGAAGCCAGCCCAGCGCAGCCGTCAGCATGGAAGGGACGGAGACGAACCTTTCCCTTCGCTCCCATGCGATGGATGGCCCAACCAACGACACAGCCTTTCCAGATGATGAGCCCCAGCAGATAGGCCAGCAATGCGTCGGGAAACGAGAAGATGAGAAAAGCCAGCCCGATGATGATTGCAAAGATCTGGCAGCCTCGCCCGTTCATTCTCCGGGTCATCTTTTGGCCCACTTCCTGAGCGTCTTTCAGAGCAAGTGCTCCATTCTCAACCAATCGCTTCAACAAACGGGGCGTTTGCACGCGCAGGAGATAGCTTGCCAACCCAAAACCGAGGAGATGGGCGGGTACAAACGACCACTGAAACATGCTGAACCAGGCGTCGTAGACGATTCCAAACCCGATCGAAACCGCGACGTAAAAGAGAATCGGAACCCAGAAATACTTGAGCAACCAACGGCTGAACGGATTGGTCGCAACGGTGACAAGGGTTTCCAGATCTGCTTTCCGTTCTGAAGACGGAGCAGGGTTGGAGGCTTCGGGGGATGCTTCGCTCATGAACAACTGATTCCCCTGAACGCTGCATCAGCGTGGCAACTCGATCCCGAATCGGATCTTGGCTTCGCCTTTGTCAGGAAATTTGGTCGGCGGAAGGCCCTTTTCAAATCCGTTGGTCGCAACTCCCTCCGTGAAGACAAAGCCATTCTCCTCTGTCAACAAATGATTCTCGGAGAAGCTGGATTTCGCTTTGGATTTGACCGCAGTAAACCCCGCCACCTTTGCCGCAGGCAAAAATCCTTCGTCGTCACCTTTCTTGGCGATTTCCTTCCACTCACCTTCGATCCGCTTTCGCAAACCGCGGTGAACCAGATTGCCGTCGTTCAAAAGCCGCCTGGCAGCCCGGACCTTTTCTTTTTCCGCCTGGAGTTGTTGGGCCAACTCATCCTTCCGCTGCTCGGTCCTTCGGCCAACATTGCGCAAGCTGGACACACGGTTTTGAATCGCCAGGAATCCACTATCCACCGCGTGATGCTGATCAGCCATCTTGATCAACCAATCGGCCAAAGCCGGAAATTCGTCGCGCGGATCGACGGGATTCTCCGCGAAATCACGAATCGTCTTGCGATAAAGCCGCTCCAACCGGGTCCGGGCAATGTTGGTGTCCAACTCTTCGCGGACCCGGCGTGGAACAGGTGCCAAACGACGCCAATCCCATTTTTGGATCTCGGCCAAAATCTCTTCAACCGTCTGCGATTGGCCCTGGCGTTGATCGTCGAGCGAGAAATTGCAGTCGCGAATCGCCTCGTAATTGTCGGTCGTCACCAGTTTCCCAGTCTGGCCACCGCTGAAGGTGATCACACCACAACCGGAGGCCAACGCCTCAATTGCGGGGCGCCCAGCCGCGAAAACCAGATCGTACTGGGGAAGCAAAACCTCCGGGCGGGTTGAGGTCTTGCCGACCAAATCGGTGATCATGTCCAGCTCAATGCCGCAAGAGCGACAGGCTTGATGGATGGCATCCAAGTGCCGACCCGGCGCCGTCGCCCGATCATAAATCAGCGCTTTGCGAGGTTCTTCCGGCAATCGTCGAATCTCCTGAAATCGATCCATCTCGATGAAATTCGGCACGAGAAGAAAAGAGCGTTTACTCAAGCCAAGCTGGTTGAGAAGCCAGTCTCCAACCCGGGCGGAATGCGCAATGTAGCGCAGGATTCGGGGATGCCGCGGGGGCTGGCCCCGCCATTGCTGAGAGCCGTGGCTCATAAACACGGCGGGAACATCCGGAAAACTCAGCAGCGCCGTGATCGTCTCCAGATTGAACTGACCATGGATGATGTCCGGCTGAAAGGGAACGTCGGAAGGATGCTCCAGAACTGGAATTCCACACTCTTCCAGTTCCGAGGCAAGTTTCCCTTTCTTTGAAGCGAAAACCGCAACCGTATTTCCTCCCGCGACCAACGCCTTGGCGATATCGCGCGCATAAATCTCCGAAGCTGTCCGTTCGGCCAGCCGGAAATTGGTGATCAGAATTTTCACGGTGTGTTTGGGGGAACTGTTAGTGTAGAGACTAACCAGCAGCTCTAAGAGTTCAACAAATATTAAACACGTGATGCCTGGTCGGGATTTTAAGAATCCACCGACACCATTCGCAAGAGATCAGCCTTCAGAATTGGATTCTCCAAAACCGAACCTCACAGTGGCCGCACGCGGGAGCTTCGAGAGGAATCTCAATTCTGCAAGCGTGAGTCGCATTTTTTACAAAACGCACAATTGGTATGCAAATTATGGAATCAGTAAAACGATGGAAGTTCTGCAAACTTCGCCCTCGCCATTTCCGCTTTGCGTTGTGAACTACCTCCATGCCGATCGTCGTTCAGAAATATGGCGGCAGTTCCGTCGCCAACCCGGAAAAAGTGAAGCAAGTCGCGAAGCGGGTGGTTGAAACTCAGGAGCTCGGCCACTCCGTTGTCGTCGTCGTTTCGGCGATGGGAAAGACGACGGATGAGCTGTTGGCCCTTTCCAAAGCCATTTGTCCGGCCCCTGAACGTCGGGAACTGGATATGCTGCTGACTGCTGGTGAACGAATCAGCATGGCGCTCTTGAGCATGGCGATCCGGGATGCCGGAGGCGAGTCCATCAGTTTCACCGGAAGCCAGGCTGGAATTTTGACCAATGATCGTCATGTGGATGCGAAGATCATCGAAGTGCGCCCCATTCGGGTCGAAGATGAGCTGGCTCGCGGCAAAATTGTGATTGTGGCAGGCTATCAGGGCATGTCGTACAAGCGCGAAATCACGACGCTCGGTCGAGGTGGCAGCGATACCACCGCCGTAGCCCTGGCTGCCGCCTTGAATGCTGAGTGGTGCGAGATTTGCTCGGATGTTGATGGTGTTTATACAGCCGATCCCCGGGTCGTATCAGACGCCCAACGCATTCCTGAACTCTCCTATGAGGAAACCCAGGAAATGGCAGAGTCCGGAGCCAAAGTTCTCAATGCGCAAGCCGTAGAATTCGCCAAACAGGCTGGAATCGCAATCTATGCAAGGGCAACCGACGGTCCGCTTCCCGGCGATGATCCCACCCGTGACGGAACGGTCGTTCGCAAGTTTTTACCGGCAATTCCCGGGTCAGTGAGCGGTGTCGCCAGCGAACAATCCATCAGCTTGTTGAATGTCGAAACGGACGATCCCAGCGCGCTGCTTTCCCTGATGGATCAGCTCGAAATCGGTGCCAAACAGGTCCAGATTCTCCGCAAGGGCTCGGAGAAAATGCAGGTCTCGATGGTGATCTCAAACGAGAATCTTCACCAGAACACGACATTCGAAGCGCGTCTTCCTGAGCAATTTGGCGACTCAGCGCACCTTTCCGCAGACTTCGGAGCCGTCAGTGTCATTGGCACCGGGATCAACACCAACCATCACAATCTGGTGCGCGGAATCAACGCACTGCAGGGTTCCGAGATTCGCGAAGTGTTTACGTCTTCATTTCGAATCACGTGGATACTGCCCACCTCAGAAATCGAAAACGCGGTTCGGAGCCTGCATGCGGAGTTTGTTTCCGCCGACGAATCCTAATCAACAGCCTCGACCTCCTCAATTCCGTAAAGATGGCGCTCTCCGCGCAAGATCAGCATCTCATCAACCAGCGCCGGGGTTGCGCTAAACCGGTCGTCCAACTGGTTCAAGGCGAGAGGCTTCGGTTCAGGATCCGTGGAAAGGACCAGAGTCGCACCACTTCGGTCGACAAAGTAGATCCGCCCTTTCGCGGAGACCGGCGAGGCGTAAACCTCCCGCATTCCGGGTATCCGAAAGGGACCGGTCGCCTCTTCTCCGGTTTGCGCTTCGACCCGGGAAAGCACCCCCTGATAGTGAGCCAGAAAGTAGAGCACTCCTTCAGTCAGCAAAGGCGTCGGGATGTAAGGCGTCCGTCGGGTGCGGCGCCACAGCACCCGCTCGCCTCCGGACAAATCCCCTTTCGCCCCATTGGAGATCCGAACCGCGAAACCAGCCTGGAAGGTGTAACTGCTCATCGCATAGACAATCCCGTCCCGGTAAACCGGAGAGGCCACAACGTTGGCGGAGAGCGGCCCACATTCCCAGATGACTTCACCGGTCTCGAGGTCATACCCCCGAACCGCTTTCGTCCCACTCACGATAACCTGCATTCGCCCGTCAACGTTGGCTGAAATCGGTGATGACCAGGAGGTCTTTTCGTCGCGCACCGTCCGCCACTGCAATTCTCCGGTCTTCCGGTCGAACGCCGAGATCGACGACTCTTCCTCATGATCCCAGTTGATCACCACTGAGTTGCCGACAACGAGGGGAGACGCTCCTTCCCCATGACCATGCTTCGAGTGCATCCTGCCGATTTCCACGCTCCAGATCTGGGTTCCCTCAAAGTCGAGGCAGTAGAGTCCATAGGACCCGAAAAAGGCATAAATGAGCTCGCCATCCGTGACGATGGACGCCGAAGCGAGACTTCCCGTTTCATGACCGCCCTCGTGGGGGAGCGCTTCGTGAACCGGAGTTTCCCAGAGCATCTCTCCCGTCAACCGATCGACCGCCAAGACCACGAAACGCTGCTTTCTGGAAATCGGCAGATTGTTGTGTGCCCCTTCCCGCCCGCTGAATTTCGGTTCAGGCAGAGGATCGCCAAACGGAATCGCTGAAGTCAGAAAAACTCGATGGTTCCAAACGATCGGTGAGGAGTGGCCAAGACCGGGAAGATCGACTTTCCAGCGGACATTCTCGGTGTCACTCCATACCATCGGCGGATCAGCGTCCGGCGCTTCCCCGGTCAATTGGGGGCCACGAAAATGTGGCCAATCCGAGTAAGCAGTCGCCAACAAACCACCGAAGAGGAACACACTTGCGAGCCGAAACATGGCTCACTTTAGCACGGACTGCGGCAAACTGCGTAACAGGGCACCAAACATCTCTTGGCCAGCTTCAGGATTGATGTCGTCTCGCACATCTCCCTGCGTGTTTCCAGCAATCGGCGTTCCATCAGGATATTTCCCCAGCGGAACCGCATGGGCACCGCGCCCCCGCACCACCCACTGCTCAACCCCGGTTCCCGGGGGAAGAACGGTGGCAGCGGACTCCACCAGACCGTCATTCGGGCTGTAAAGATGAGACGTGTAGTAGACGCGCTCCAGCAGACTCGGCGGCCAATAGGGCGTATCTCCAATCAGTCCATTGGGACCGTCGGAAACCATCACCAGACTGACCCAGGTGAGACTGGGATAAGTCTCAGAAAGCCACGCATTCTCTTCTTCTTTCCCCCAGAGTGAGGATCCCATTTCACGAATCGCGACAATGCGATGGCGATAAGGGGGACGGCCAGCCGTGATCCGAATCAGAAATGGCACAAACCGGGGATTGGTGGTGGCCCAGTGCGCCATGTAGGCCCCCTGAAGAGGCCCTGCGAGCGTGAAAATCATTTTGATCCTGGATCGCAATTCCGGCTCGAGTTCTTTGCCATCGAAGAAAAGATACTGAACCAGATCGGTCGCCCCTTTCGAGGCCGTCACGATAATGACGCTTTCTTTCTCCCGAATCATCTTTTCAAACTGCGGGGCGAAAAGCGGAGCATTCGTGATGGCAGGCCCATCGGGGATCGTATCCACCACCACCGCGGAAAACCCGTATTTTCGGCATTCACCCGATGCGGCATCCAGAAGTTCCTTGGAGGTGTGAGGATCGTCAACCCCACGACGCATTCCCGGAACCATCAAAAAGCCGACCTTCGACCGCTCACTTCTGGGCAGGTTCCGAATCGCATCTTCAAAAACCATGGGCGGGTTGGCCGTCGC
>JBCDHN010000044.1:0-9459 GCA_038749915.1 Verrucomicrobiota bacterium
GCGGTGGCTCACGCTGCTGCAGAGCAGATGGGATTGCCACTTTATAAATACATTGGAGGGCCAAACGCCAAAGTTCTGCCGGTTCCCATGATGAATGTCATCAATGGCGGATCCCACTCCGATGCGCCGATCGATTTCCAGGAGTTCATGATCATGCCGAAGGGCGCTCCAACGTTCAAGGAAGCGTTGCGCTATGGCGGAGAGATCTTCCACAACCTGGCCAAGGTTCTTCATGACCGTGGACTCAGCACTTCGGTGGGAGATGAGGGCGGATTTGCTCCCAAACTTGATTCCGCGGATGACGCCTTGGAGTGCATTGCTCAAGCCACCGAGAAAGCGGGCTACAAGATGGGTGAGGAGATTTTCATCGCGCTGGATGTCGCGTCCTCTGAGTTCTACAGCAAGGAGAAGGGAAAGTATGTTTTCCACAAGTCAGACGGCAGTGAGAAGTCAGGCGAGGAGCTGGTTGACTACTATGCTGAGCTGCAAAAGAAGTTTCCCATCATCTCGATCTAAGTTGGTTGCTATGAAAACGACTGGGATAGCTGGAAATTGCTGACCGACAAGATCGGAGCTCAAACCCAGTTGGTAGGGGACGACCTCTTTGTGACCAACGTCGATTTCCTGAAGAAAGGAATCGATCTGGGAGTGGCCAACTCGATCCTGGTGAAAGTGAATCAGATTGGCAGCCTGACGGAAACTCTCGACGCTGTTGAGCTTGCAACGGTTAACGGTTACACCAGTGTCATCAGCCACCGATCGGGTGAGACAGAGGACGCCACGATCGCCGATATCGCCGTTGCAACCAATGCCGGCCAAATCAAAACGGGTAGCATGAGCCGCAGTGATCGCATGGCCAAGTACAACCAACTTCTTCGGATTGAAGAACAGTTGGGTGACAACGCGGTCTATGGTGGCCGCATGAAAGTCTGACTTGGCGGATGAATCGCGATTCCCGATCCCTGCCGCAACCCGCTCAGATCGGAGGTCTCGACATTTGGCAAAAGCTGAACCGCGTGATCATGGTGCTTGTCGCTTTGATCGTCAGCGGTGCGCTGATCGCGGAATTCCTTCCCGAGATCCGTCGACAGGGACGTCTGGATCAGGAGATCGCTGATCTTCAGGACCAGGAGCGCGAGCTGCGCGAAAAACGCGATGAGCTGGAGCGCGAGTATCAATGGTTGCTCGAGGAAAAGGAATTTCAGGAATCCATTGCCCGGGATCGATTGGATTTGCAGCGGGAAGGAGAAACGATTGTCCGAATTCAGCGCTGAGCGTTGGCGATACATCAGCCAACCATGAATCATCACCTGGCACCCGATTTCCGATCCCTCATTCTGGAGAAAACGGGAGCATCGGAAGTGGAAGTTGAAGCGGTGATCCAGGAGTTATGGAGTGGATATGGCCACATCCTGAGACTTGCGCTCCAAGGGGGGCAATTTACCTCGCTCATTGCCAAGCATGTGCGGATTCCAGGCGAGAAAAAGCATCCGCGTGGGTGGACTACAGATCTGTCCCATCAACGCAAAGTCCGTTCCTACGAGGTCGAATCGGAATGGTATCGGCGTTGGAATGCGAAGCTTGATGCCCAATGCCGGATTCCCGGATTCATCGCTTCGGCTTGCGAAGATGATTCGGTGTTTCTCCTTCTTGAAGATCTCGACGCGGCTGGTTTTCCATTGCGCAAGTCCGTGGTTGGGGAGCGGGAGATAGAGCACTGCCTTGATTGGCTGGCTGAGTTTCACGCGATCTTTTTAGGAATGGAGCCGGAAGGGCTGTGGAAGACGGGAACGTATTGGCATCTTGAGACTCGCCCTGATGAGTTGGCGGCCCTGGAGGATTTTGCGCTGCGATCCGCGGCTCCAGAAATCGATCGCAAGTTGAGCGCCGCCAAATATCAAACGTTCGTTCACGGAGACGCCAAACTTGCCAATTTCTGTTTCGCGGATAAGTCAGACCGGGTGGCGGCGGTCGACTTTCAGTATGTGGGAGGCGGATGCGGGATCAAAGATGTCGCTTACTTCATGGGGAGTTGCCTTGACGAGAGTGCCTGTGAAGCGAGAGAGACTCTGATTTTGGACTACTACTTCAACCGGCTTGGGAAAGCCATCAAACGTCGACAACCGGATCAGGACGTCAAGGCGGTCGAGGAAGAGTGGCGTGAACTCTTTCCCTTGGCCTGGGCCGACTTTCATCGCTTTCTCAAAGGCTGGTGTCCCGGTCACTGGAAAATCAATTCCTACAGCGAGCAAGTTGTCCGGAAGGTGCTTCAATCTCTTTAGCAGAGTCCAGGTTGGCCTACCGATGAACTTAGGAATCGCCCGGATACGAAAGCCGAAACAGGCCGCGGCGCAATCCTTCGGAAACTGCGTGGGTCCGGTCTCTGGCCCCCAGCTTGGAGAGAATTGATTTCACGTGATTCTTAACCGTGTTCTCGGCCACGGACAGGAGATCCCCGATTTCCTTGTTGGCCCGCCCCTGCGCGATCAACTTCAGAATCTCCAGTTCCCGGGGTGACAGATGTTCGTTCCCCGCACTCCGGGCGAGCAAGAGCGACACTTCAGGGGTGACGACCTGTCGACCCGAAGCAACGCTGCGAACCACGTGGAGGAGATCTGCGCTCGACGCATCCTTTGCCACGTAGCCGAGGATTCCGGCGCGATAGGCTCGATGGACGTCCTCTTCGAGGAGAAAGCTCGAGAGGATCATCAACTTGGCGTCAGGTTGAAGATCTCTCAGTTTGGCCGCAACGTTCACGCCGGTGTCGTCCGGCAGTCTGAGATCAAGGATGGTAACGTCCGGTTCCGTTTCAGAATATTTCTGCAGCGCTTCGGCTCCCGTCCCCGCTTCTGCCACAACCTCGAGATCGGGTTCATCGTCAATCAGGCTTGCCAATCCCCGGCGCACGATGAGGTGATCATCGACCAGAAGAATGCGGCAAGGACTATGGAGATCGCTCATAAAGGTAGGGTCAGAGTCATCGTAGTTCCACTTCGAGGCATACTCTTCATGGTCAGTTCCGCGCCGATGCGTTGCGCACGTTCATGCATTCCGCGAATGCCAAATTGATTTCCGCCTTGAAACGCCAGTTCCGGATCGAAGCCCTGACCGTTGTCCGTCACTTCCGCACGCAGGGTTCGACTATCGGTCAGGAGCGATAGCTGGATGAGCCCGGCTTGAGCGTGATTGACCGCATTGCTGATGGCCTCCAGCACGATGCGGAGAATTTCGTGCTGCGTTGATTTGGAAATTTGATCGATGGTCTCATCCTGGATTTTGACCTGAAGATCAACGCCCCCGGCCTCGCAGACGGTGTTTGCCGTGGTCTGGAGGGCCTGTCCCAGGCTTAGTTCGTTGAGGATGGGAGATCTCAGTTCAGACAGCGCGTTGCGCGCTTCAGCCAGACTCTGCTCAACCATGTGAGTAGCCTGATCCAGTTTTTCATGAGCTCGTTCTGGACGTTGGTCGATATGATTCCGAACCGAACTAAGCTGGTAGGCAACGCCAGCGAACCCTTGTGAAAGCGTATCATGAAGCTCACGAGCGATCCGGTTTCGTTCTTCCAACGCCGCGTTAGTGGCGACTTGGGAATGAATTTGTGAGGTCTGAGTGCGGACCTGTCGTTTCAGGAGGACATTCCATCCTAACGCCGCAACAATGCAGCATCCCAGAACTGCGATGGCGGAAAGATAACGGGCTGGCGTCCACCATGACGGAGTTTTCAAAACCGTGAGATCAGAAGTGGAACGCATCTCCACAGCGACGGAGCGAACATCCCCATTTTGCGTTGCCTCGACGAATTTGACACCGGTAACCTGAATCACGCTTCCCATTTCAGGAAGACGCGCGATGACTTCGAGTGGCCCATGGATCGCGACCAGATCGTTGTCGCCGGTTTGAAGACTGCAGAATTGACCGGTTTTTTCGACCAAACGGCCTTTGAGGGTGATCAACTCAAACGGATTTTTGTTGGTGAGAGGATTCGATATTTGAAGAGGGGATTGAATGGAGCGTTTTGCCTCCGAACCGACGACTTCGGCAAAACGGAGGCCGACAAAAAAACCGAGACTTTCCGGGAAGCCGATCACCTCAACGGTGTCTCCAACTACTGCCGAGAAATCTTCCGCAGTTCGAATCAACGACCCTCTTTCTCCCTCCTGAATCACCAAGAGATCTGCACCGGGATCGGCGAAGGTAACAACGCCTAGGGTTCGCACCAGGCCGGGCGAATCCTGGCGATAGTTCCAGCTTCGAATCTTGGCGAGAGGCGTAATCGGCAGTTCAAATCGCTCTTCCGCAGGCTGAAGGATTTCGATGAGATTCAGGTCGGGGCAGATCAACTCCGAACCGATTCGCTGATGGGAGTGGTTGAAGAGAGGAGCGCCACTTCCCCTGATCCGAACTTTCGCCCCGCTCAGAGCCCGAAGTTCTTCTGCGGAAAACGGCATTTGCCGGTTTCGAAATCGGATCCCGATCTCCACGGTGCCGGCGATGAGTTTGGCCTGAGCCCAATGGCTTTTGGGCGGGCGGATTCGAGTCTGCACGAGGATGCCTTCCAACTCAATCCAACGATTGTCTCCAACTCCGGATTGCAGATGTTCAGGGAGCCATTTGAGCGGCTCGGGATGGGGGCGCGTTCCTTTCGCGATCGTGTCATCGACAACAACGTAGGGCTCATACATTCCACCGGTCACCTTGCCGGTCACTTCAACCAGCGTGCCAACCGGAGGAGGCTTCTGACATTCAAAGAAGAGGCCGCCAGTTTCATCCTGGCCATCGAATCCGGCGTGAAGGTGTGAGATCACGATGACCTCAAGTTGAACCGGGGGACCTGACTTTGCCGTTTCGTAGCTCAGGCTGCGGACTTCCTCGACCGTCTGGATGAACGGCGGGAGAGGCGATTCTGCTTTGCCCGAGGCTGTGGCCAAGGCATACGCCATGGCGACAACTACGAATGACCTCAGACAAAAAGGAAGCATCGAGGTGATGATACACGCAAATTCAAGGGCGCGGCAATCCCTGTGCTAGCCAATTCGAGCTATCCCAAAATGACTCAAACGTTTGCATGACGGATGTCTGTGATCTGTTCATGATGGAACTGAGTTCCTTCTCTGAGTTTCAAACCCTTCCCGTTCATGACGATTCTCGCTCCCTCCGTCCGCCGCTCAAAAGTTCAACGTTCCATTGCTCTTTGGGTATTGATCCTTTCTGCGAGTCCCGGCGGCCTCAGTCTGGTTCATGCATGGGAATTGCGCTTTGAAGACTCTGCCGCCAGTGACCTGCCCGGCGCCTATATTTACGATCCTGTTGCAGGAGTCTCACGGGTAAACCTGGGCGTCGGTCGCTTCGAAGAACCGCAACAACTGGAGACTGATCTCTTTCCCAATGAAAGCTTTACCGTCGAGGCCTTCGCCAAGCCGGACCCCAGTCTTGAAACCAGAAAACGAGACTATCTTCCGGTCTTCAAATCTGGCGGCGAGGAGGCTTTCTTCTTTGTCGGAATCTGGCGGAGCCCCAGCTCGCACAGCTACAACTGGTGGTCCGGCAAAATCACGGGTGAGGGACCCCAACCGATCGAGCTCGGACGCTTTCGCTATCGAGGAACGACAATGGTCACGAAAGAGACTCCTTGGCGTCATCTCGCGATCAGTTTTGACGCTGAAAATCAGCGGATAAGCTACTATGTTGACTATCGGCTGCAGAATTCCACCAACGTCGCGAATGCGAAAGACTGGGATCTGTCGATCATCGAAATCGGTGGAGGAACTGGGAAGATGAAACTGTTTGCCGGGCTGATCGATGAGGTCCGCGTTACAAAGGGAAAAGCATTGCCTCCCCATTTCTTTCTCCGGGCCAGTTCGGTCGATCTGAAAGACGTTAGTTTTGCGCCGGAAACGCAGCCCTCGCTCCCGGAGGATTATGGCCATGTTGATGTGCGACTGCACTACGGCGCAATCGGGGATGGCGTCCATGACGATACCGAGGCGATTCGAAAGGCATTCTCTGAAAACGACAACCGTGTTCCGAATGATTATGTAACCGTCTACTTTCCGGAGGGAACCTATCGAGTCACCGATACGATCCGGTTTCGCAGGTTTATGGTGGTGAGAGGAGCAGGGAAAGAGAAAACGAAATTCATCATTGAAGACGATGCGCCCGGATACACCGATCCGGACGATCCGAGGGTCGTGTTTGCCGTCGGTTATGACTGGCCCTATTCCGGCAGAACCAAAAAGCATCGGGCGGGAAACGCGATCGGCAGCTATCTGTTTGATTTCACGATCGAGACCGGCAAAGGGAATCATGGCGCCGTCGCCTTCGACTTTCACACGAACAACGTTGGCTGTGCCGAGAACATCGATCTGATCTCGACGGACGGCAGCGGTTTGATCGGCCTGGATCTCAAACGCGGATGGCCGGGCCCTTGCCTCATGAAGAACATGACGATTGATGGTTTCGGGGTCGGGATTGACGCAAGCCATCGCGAATACAGTCTCGTGTTTTCCGACATCTCATTGAAAAATCAGAGGGAGGTTGCGATTCGCAATTCGGGCAACATTCTCTCGATGGAAAATGTGATGTCAGAGAATTCGGTTCCTGTTCTTGAGAATCGAGGTGGAGGACTGGTGGTTTTCGTTAACAGCACATTCGAGGGTGGAGATCCTGACACGACAGCAATCTCCTCGCACAACTCCTCGCTTTACCTGCAGAACACGAAGTTCGGAGGTTATCAGCGTTCGATCCTTGAAACCAGCAAGCCGAAAGATGGGCTGGAAGAGGTTCTTCATGAAGTCGTCAATCAAGACGTTTCTGAACACTTCACGGGGCCGGCCCAGGCCGAGTTTCAGGCCGCATCGAATGGATCTTTAAAGCTTGAGATCAAGCAGACTCCTCTGCTGCCAAGGCCCGCCTTGAGCGATTGGGTAAGTGTCGGAGCATTCGAAGACAAAGTGCTGGATGGGGATTGGGGCCCAGCGATTCAGGCGGCGATCGATTCAGGGAAATCGCTCGTGTATTTTCCGTCAGATCTCAAGGTTTCGATCAAGTCTGATGTGCGTGTTCGTGGTGCGGTCCGGCAATTTTTTGGAGGGAGCCCGAAACAAGGAATCAGAAGCGAGGCCGAAGATCCCGCGACCGGACCGGCCTTGATCTTTGAAGAAGATTTGGGCGTTGTTCAGTTCGACATGTTGGGCACGCCGCACCTTCTCCATGATTCGCCGACGACGTTGGTTCTCAGGCATTGCTCAACCGGGCATATAACGGCGACCGAAAGATGCGGAGATCTCTTCATTGACGACTCCGGTGGGAAGAAGCGATTCAGCCAACACCAACGAGTTTGGGGACGCCAACTCAATCCGGAGACGAAGGGAGTTCCCGAGATCATCAATAATGGAGGACAGGTCTGGATCCTCGGCCTGAAGACCGAGTATCTGAGTACCAAGATTCACAATTTGAATGGTGCAAAGACGGAGGTGCTGGGGGGACTCATGTATCCGGTGCATCCGGTCAAGGACGAAAATCTGCCCATGTTCCTCAATGAAGACAGCGAGATTTCCCTGGTTCATGCGACAAGTGTCTATTCCAAGAACCACCAAATTTACATGCTCGATGCTCATGAGGGAGAGCGCAAAGAGCACCGTCAGTGGAACTGGATTGGCGGACGTCCGATTACCAATCTTTATCGTTCCAGCCGATAAACGTCAGGGATTCAGTCCGTGCAGCCTGACATGGAGAGACTCATAGCCTACCGTCCGTTGGTATTCAGCTTCCGTTTCGATATTCTCTTTTGCATCAAGAATTTCCACGGCGCTCAAATGGAGGCAGAGCTTGGTGAGTAGGGTTCTGACGACGAGTCGGGCATGTAAAGCACCAAGGCAAACGTGAGGGCCCGCGCCAAACGCCAGATGAGGATTCGGCTTGCGGTCGAGGCGGATTTCACTGGGAGATTCAAACGCTGCTTCATCTTGGTTTGCTGAAGCCCAGCAAAGGGAGATGCGGCCTTCCGGAGCTACGGTCGATCCATGCACCTCCGTCTCCTCCGGACAAACGCGACCAATATGGGTGAGCGGGGATATCACCCGGAAGAACTCTTCGGAGGCTTTCATCACTAGCCTTGGATCCGTGCGGAGGAAGTCAAACGCTTCCGGATGCCCGGCGAAGTAAGCAAAGATGGAAGAAATGGTATGGATGATCGTGTCGCGACCTCCGGCAAACGTCAGGTTGGCGAATCCTAACATTTCATCCTTTGTGAGAGGTCGGTCTTGGAAAGTGGCTTTGGTTAGGGCGGTGAAAAAATCGTCGCGGGGTTTCTCGATCGCCTGGTCAATGCGCTCATTGAGATAACGATCAAGTGTTTCCCCTTTCATTTCGCCGGACTCTCCATCTCGGAAAACATGAATTCCCCAGCTGATCCAGGTTTCCGCCTCTGCTTCATCCACGTTGAGCAAGTAGGTGAGCGCGTGAGACTGGAGTGGCAGGGCAAATTCGCGAACGATCTCAATGGAATCGAGTTCGAGACTTTCCCGCACCATGCGGTCGACCAAGGTTTCCGCTTTCTCCACCACCTCCGGGTTCTTGGCTCTCTTAAAGTATGGCTCGATGATTTTGCGATAGGGCTTGTGTTCCGGGGGATCGACCTCTATGGGCAGTTGCCGCATTTTGCGAAAGTTTTCTTCGGAAGGGATCGGTACCCGGAAGGGGGCGTCTGAGCTGAAGGTTTTCCAGTCCTTCGCGGCCTCCTTGATGTCGGCATGGCGGAGAATCATGGGGACCTCTTCGCCCTGAAACGGACAGCGCAAGATTCCGGAATCATTGCGTTTCTCTTCAAAGGGATCGTCGGGCGAATTCATATTCTGGCTCTGTCTGGACTAGGTGATTGCGTCCGGAGTCATAACTCAAAGGTATCAAGTTGTGAATTAGGAAGCATTGGCCGGTTTTGGTTTTCTTAGGCAGCTTCTGTATCATGAAACGAAGAACCTTTCTCCAAGCCTCAGGAAGCGCCGCAATGACGGCTCTTCCCGCCAACCTTCAATCCCAACCTCAAACGAAAATGAGCAATACCTTACCTAACATCACCGTTCGCAAATCCGCAGAGCGAGGCCATGCCAATCATGGGTGGTTGAACTCAAAGCACACCTTCAGTTTTGCAGGGTATCACGATCCCGATCACATGGGGTTCCGGTCTCTGCGAGTCATCAATCAGGATCAGGTTGCCCCTGGAGTTGGTTTTCCAACTCATCCTCACCGCGACATGGAGATTTTCAGCTATGTCTTGGAAGGTGCGTTGAAGCATCAGGACAGCATGGGAAATGGCCGATCACTCGAGCCGGGCCAAATCCAGTTGATGAGCGCAGGATCCGGTGTGACCCACAGCGAGTTCAACCCATCAGACAATGATCCACTTCATTTTCTGCAGATCTGGATTCTGCCGGAAGCTCGTGGTCTGGAGCCGACCTACAC
>JBCDHN010000045.1:0-9337 GCA_038749915.1 Verrucomicrobiota bacterium
ATCGGAATCCCAAGTCCGGGAAATCGAGTCGTTCTGGCAAACGCTGGGAGCCTCAACCCATCTTCTGGCCCCGGCAGACCACGACCGGGTGGTTGCCCGCATCAGCCATCTTCCTCACGCCGCAGCATCCATGATCGCCTCGGCCGCCCTCGAATCGGACGCCACGCCGGTACAGTTGAGCGGAGGAGGATTTCGCGATACAACCCGGGTTGCCGCCGGCGCTCCGGAAATGTGGGCGGAGATTCTGCTCCAAAACCAGAACGAAGTTCTGTCCGCGTTAGAGGATTTGAGTGCGAATGTGAGCGAAGTACTTGAGTTTTTGCGCAAAAGAGACCAAAAGAACCTTGCCGCCTATTTGGCGCGCGCCAAAGAACTCCGCGATCTTCTCGCAGAGTAATTCAACTCCAACATTTCGAAGTTGGAATCTCGGGCTCTGGTAAATCGGCTTTCGAGGTATCCTGCTTCCACTATTTCCATCCCTTCCCACTCCATGGCGGAATTCAAGGTCAAGCGTTGTCGTCCGATCACGGCTGAAATCACCGTTCCCGGCGATAAGAGCATTTCACATCGATCCATCATGATGTCGGCCCTCGCCAATGGCCCTTGTGTGATCGACGGCTTCCTGCCCAGTGAAGACTGCCTCGCAACGGTCAGCGCCTTCCGACAATTGGGCGTCAAAATCATCTTTGAGGAAGAAAACGCGAAGGGTCCAACCCGCCTCAAAGTGCACGGCCGGAAGGGACAGCTGAAGTCTCCCGAAGATCCGATCGATTGCGGCAACTCGGGTACCACGATGCGCTTGATGACCGGAATTCTGGCTGGTCAACCCGTCGGTTTCAAAGCGGAGTTGGTGGGTGACGAGTCGCTGATGCGACGTCCCATGCGGAGAATCATTGAGCCACTCACGATCATGGGGGGGCGCATCTCAGCCAAGGGAGAAGGCGACACCGCGCCCGTTGTCATTCGCGGATCTCAGCTGCACGCCATCGACTACCAGCTCCCCGTCGCGAGCGCGCAGGTGAAGAGTGCCGTGCTTCTGGCCTCGCTCTTCACCAAGGGCAAGACGACCATCACGGAACCAACCCGCACCCGCGATCATACCGAACGAATGCTCAACTTTTACCGGGTCAAAACGCTCCGAAACGAAGATCGCATCTCGATCTGGGGCGGCCAGACGCTGGAGTCACGGGACTTCACCGTTCCCGGTGATATCTCCAGCGCCGCTTTCTGGGTAATTGCGGCCGCGGCAATGCCCGGGGCACATCTCTCAATCCGCAATGTTGGACTCAACGAAACGCGAACCGGGATTCTCAAGACCCTGATTCGGATGGGTGCACAGATCACTGAAGTGATCGAGAACAGCGACCACGGAGAACCCATTGGCAGCATCGAGATTCACGGTGGTCGCCTCAAAGGCACCATCATCGAAGGCGAAGACATTCCCAATGTGATCGATGAGCTTCCGGTCATTGCCATTGCCGGTGCCTTGGCTGAAGGCCGCACTACGATCCGCGATGCAAAAGAATTGCGCGTCAAGGAATCGGACCGGATCGCCAGCGTTGCCAACAATCTTCGTCTCATGGGCGTCGAGGTGCAGGAGTTTTTCGATGGGATGGAAATCCAGGGTGGTGCCAGTTTGCAAGGAGCCCGCCTCAACAGCTTTGGCGATCACCGGGTTGGCATGGCCTTTGCCATTGCCGGTCTCTACGCGGATGGCGAAACCATCATTGAAGACACCGACTGCATCAACACTTCCTACCCCAGCTTTCAGGGCCAATTGGCAAAGCTGATCAAAACCCGCAGTGACAGTTACACTCCAGTGATCTCGTCATTGAATCCGTCGATCGATTTCGAAGCGGATCACCGCTACATTCGCTCGGACGAAGCCTGAGCCTGCCCAAACAAGATTTTGGTTTTCAGCGCCCCATTCCTCGCTATGAGAAGCGCAATCATTTGAGCGCTAAAAATCATATCGTTGTCGCCATTGACGGGCCTGCCGCCTCCGGAAAAAGCAGCGTCGCCAAAATCCTCGCCCGCGAGTTCGGATTCACCTTCGTGAACTCGGGCGCCATGTATCGCGCCATGACCTGGCAAACTCTGGAAGAGGGCATAGATCCGGCAGATTCCGAAGCGGTGATTCAACTGTTGCGGGAAACGAAGTTCACCTGCGGCGTTCGCGATGGATCTTCCACCGTGGCAGTCAATGGGAAGGAGCTTGGCGAAGAATTGCGGGAAACGCGCGTCAACGACAACGTCTCCGCCATATCCGCCATACCGGAAGTGCGAGAACGCCTTGTCGATGAGCAGCGCCGCTATCAGGAAGTGACCGACGTGATCACGGAAGGCCGCGATATCGGAACGGTGGTCTTTCCGGATACCCCCTACAAATTTTATCTGGATGCTTCTCCGGAGGTCCGTGCCAAGCGCCGCGGCGATGAAGGCGTCTCCGATGATATCCGCCAGCGGGATCGGGAAGACACAACTCGAAAGACGGCCCCACTTCGTCCCGCGCCGGATGCGCTCAAAGTCGATTCCAGCCACATGACCCTTGAGGAAGTTGCCGCGCATCTTTCGCTGAATCTCCGGACCCGAGGGGTTCGCCGGGTTCGCCCGCAAAAGCGCCACTTCCAATGCAGCCCGCTCTATCGCGCCTTGAGATTTTCTTCCCGGGCTGTCTACACCGGCCTCTACGGTTTTCAGGTCCACCACCCCGAAAACGTTGAAATCCCTGGGGGCGCCTTGATCGCCTCCAACCACACCAGCTTTTTCGATCCGCCGATTTGCGGTTGTTGGATGGAGGAACCCATTCACTACATGGCCCGCAAAACCTTGTTCAGCACGAAATTGTGGGACTGGGTATATCGCGAACTCAATTCGATTCCGGTCGACCAGGAACAGACCGATATGTCGACGTTGAAGACCGTGATTCGTCTGGTGAAGGGCGGCGAAAAAGTTTTGATTTTTCCTGAAGGAGAGCGAACTGAAGATGGCAATCTGGGACCCGGGCAGCGCGGAGTGGGCATGTTGATCGGGAAGTCGCATGCACCGGTCATACCGATGCGGATTTTCGGCTCCTACGAAATTTTTCCTCGGGGCACGAAGTTCCCACGCCTCCATGGCAAACTCGATCTCGTGGTCGGCGAACCGATCTATTTCACGGACGAAGAGTTGAGAGCCAAGGGCAAGAAAGGGAGTCAGTTCCTCGCAGATCGAGTCATGGAAGAGATCGGGAAACTCAAGATTCCGAGCTAGAGAGAAAGCGGCTGAGGCGTCCCGCCAGCGTCCTGCCTCAGTGTCAATAACTCCCCTTCTGAGGCGAGACGCCTCAGCCACCTTCAAAAAAGTAGACAAAGTCGTGACTAAATTCGCGGCCGGTTCCATCTAAACTCATGTCTGAACCGCATCGTTCGTGTGGTTCGTTCAACCAGCAACAACCTCCTCCTGGCCCGAGGGGCATTCCGGGGACGCAGCCGGGGTGCCCCTCATTTTTTTGAGAACCCAACTGAACTAACTAACTCAAATCAGAGCTCGATTGGTTGTTCCGGAACCGGGATAATGATCCTTGAGTCCGGTAAGCGAACCTTCAATTCGGCTTCGAACCAAGCCAACGCGTCATCATCTCCATGAACGAGAACCACGTTCTTGGGTTGAACGCCAACGAGGTAGTCACAGATGCTCTCCCGGGTCGCATGACCGCTGAAATCGAACCGCTCCACACTGCAATTCAAGGGCTGTTCCGGAGCGTTTTTGTTGAGCTGAATCTTCTCACCAGGAGCGGTTGCGAGGATTTGGCCGGCGGGCGATTTGGGATCCGCATATCCGACGAACAGGATGCCGCACTTCGGATTCTCCACCATCATTCGCGCCACCTTGTTGGATGGTGTGTGCTCCATCATCATACCGCTGGAAAGCGCATAGATGCATCCCGGCTGGTACTCGATCTGGCGGGTCCGTTTCTTTGAGGAAGCGACCGTGAGTTCGATGTCCTTCAAGATCTTGAGATCCTGAAAATGACGCCGTGTGCGTGAGGCCAACCGATCATAAAGCTGCGTCATCTTGGTGCTCAACCCTCCAATGTGAACCGCAGCGGATCGAAGCTTCCCTTGCTCCTTCAAGCGGTGGAGCGTGATCAGCAACTCCTGAGTTTTCCCCATTGCAAAGACGGGAACCAACGCCGATCCACCGCGTTCGAGGATGGCGTTGAGAGAGTTGGAAAACCGTTCGATCTCACTTTCCCGGGTATAATCCTCTCGGCGTTCCACCGCACCGCGGGTGGTCTCAACGATGACCGTATCGAGCGGCCCCTCCGGCAACTTGGCTCCGCGAGTCAGCGTCTGATCCTCGAAGTGAATATCGCCGGTGTAGAGGATGCGACGTCCTTCGAACTCAAACAGGGGAGACACCGCTCCAAGAATGTGTCCGGCGTCATAAAACTCGCACGTCACATCGTCGGTATCGCTGAAGTAAAAGGGCCGACCGGACTGGCTCGTCTCCCAACGCGATGTCACTTTGTCGAGCTCACGATGGGTGTAGAGCGGATACTCGTGGATCTCCAACTCATCGCGCTTGGACGTCATGACATTGACCGAATTGTGCAGCATGGCATCGGCAAGATGGCGCGTCGCTTCGCTCATGAAAACGTTGGCGTTCGGATGCTCGCGCATGGCCACGGGGATCGCTCCGGAGTGATCGAGATGGGCATGCGTTAGAAAAATGGCATCCAGATCACCATAGCCCAGGCAATTGAAGCGCGGAAGTGTCTCGGCTCCCTCTTTTTTGGGATGCGTGCCGGCATCGAGAAGGGCGCGGGTCTGACCAAATGTAATGAGATAACAATTCGACCCGATTTCGCGGCCAGCGGAAAGATTAACGAGTTCGATCATAAAGTTCGGTCAGGACGGATTCAACCGCCTCGACGGTCGCATACCTCAAATCATGGGATAGCTTTCAGCATGCACCCCGCTTGGCGCAGCGTCAAGAGGCCGGCTTTGCCGCGGAAGACTTCGGCAAGATGATTCCGAGAATCGTCAGGACAATGCAAACCGCGATCGCCGCCCCCGGGGGCGTCCAGCTCAGGAACGTCTGGAAAGTGAGCAAGCTGACGATCGCGTAAAGCAGGAGCGCGAGGAAGCCTCCGATCACGCCGCGGAACTTGCTTCCTTTCAGCATGAACGCTCCCACCGCAGCCAGGGCAATGAAGCTCAGGATCCGAACGACCAAGGGCCAATGAGTAATGTGCCGACCGCTTTGAACGGTCGCGATGGCCATGGCTTGAAGTTCGGCGAGGGAAATTTTGGTTCCAGTTGGCAACTCAAATTGATGCTCTGCTTCCTGATCATAACCAATCACAATCGTGTTGGTTTTCAGGGTATCGAGGGTCTCCTGGCTCGACTCCCGCAGCTCCTGGGTCAAATCCTCGAACTGCGAAACGGCAAGGGTCAGGGAAGTCGAATTGATGTTCGGATAGATTCCGCGCATTCCATGGTAAACCGTAAAGTAGCCAGCTTTGTCGATCGGGATTCGATGGCGGTCCGAGACTCTGATGTTCCGGCCCAGATTCACTTTCACCTCGTCCGTGGTGACGCCTTCGTAGGCAAGAATCGCCGCCAGAACAAAAGAGGGAACCACCTTGTCGCCCAGTTTGGCCAGCAGCGGAACGCGGATGCCGTTCGGGCTGCTTTCCGGCTGTTCACTCAGGTCAATATGGGTGAAAGCCGGTTCTCCATTGCTCAGCAAATCCTCGTCCGGCAGGGCAATGACCTTTTGGGCGATGGGCAAGGCGGACTGGTCGCCGGAAACATTCTTGAAACTGGAGAACTTCGCCACCGCCTCGTCGCCAGATCCGCCTTCTCCAGCCGCCGGCCCAAGAATGCTGCCAAGCACCATCCGGGGCATCAGGTTGACCCGCTTTTTCAAGGCACCTTTGGCCAACACATCATCGCTTTCCCAATCCAAAGCCGGAACAATCCCGACCGCTTTCGGCTCAAAACCTTCCAACCCTTTGAGAATGATCGCCCAGTCCAAGCGCGGATCCAGATTGTGCTCATCCAACTCATCCTTATCCACCCGCAAAAACGTCACGGCCGGATCTTCAATCTTCCCGCTGGCATTCCCGACCAGCCAATCCACGTAACCTTGATTCAACGTTTGGAGCGTGTTCCGGCTCTCTTCTCGCTCAATCAGAACGACAGCAATGGCCGCCAATACAACGAAAATGGCGACTTTGATTGGGTATTTCATGCAACGAATTCAGGTAGTTAGGATGCCATCCCAAGGCGGGGGACGCCCATCCTAGCAAGCGCTTTGACAAGGTCACGGACAAAAATCGTTCAAAAAATTTCTCCGACCGCGCCTGCTGCAACTCAGTGAGTCATCGCGTAGAAGACGATGTTGATTCCCATGGGAAAGGACTTTTTCTCGGCAAATTCGCGAAAGTACCATTCATTTTCGCCTTCGCGCTCCCATCCATCGCCCAAGTCGGTGTTGTGACAGATGATCATCATCATGCGTCCCTTTTCATCAAACACGCCCTTGTAATAGGCCGTCTCCGTTCCGGGTTTGTTCCACTCATAGGTAATGCCCATGTCGCGCCCCTGAAGCGCGTGGCCAATCGCAGGAACCTGAGGCTTTTCCTTCAAATCAAAGACGCAGTGAAAAATGGGATGCTCCAGTGGTAGTTCCTGCGGTTCGAACTTCGGTTCCGGAAAGATCTTCTTGAACCCATCGCGGATAAAATTCTCCCATTCATAAGTTCCCCAGAAGTCATCAACCATGATGAATCCACCGTTCAGCAGGTAATCACGCAGAATCTTGGCCTCCCGGTCATTGAGGTAAATATTTCCGGGCTCGATCATGTAGATAAAGGGGTAATCGGCCAACTGCTCGGCATCGATATCGACCACAATCGGATTAGGATGGACCTCCAGCGAGGTCAGTTCATGGAGCCGGTAGGAAAAGTTGAGGTCGCTGTCGGGAAAATCCGTGGCCCATTTTCCGTGGCGCCCATATCCGTAGTAGGAATCATAGCGCAGCCGCGCGAACCGAAACACATCGTTCGGCATTTGGGTGTTCAACTTCCACTCCGGAAACGGGTTGTAGTTGCGACGTGTGAACTCTTCCCGCGCATCGGGAGTCTGTTGAGCGACCGCAAAAGAAACCGAAGTCAAACAAAGGACAATGACGATGAGCTTCACGATCCCAACGTTAGGTGGTGATCATCAATCGCGCAAACTCTTCAGCAAGTATGGCTACCGAATCTGAATCTTGGAATACTCGGTTGTCCCGGGAGACCAGCCGTCTCCGCCGGAAAACATGATTGAAGTCAACTCTTCGTCGATCCCTTCCTCACGCTGCTCAATCAACTTGTCATCGACAAAAAGCTTCACGGTAGTGCGCTCTACCTCAAATCGCACTTTATGTTTGTCATCAAGTTCATAGAGGAACGCATCCTGACCGTCTTTCCTCGGAAATAGCACGATCTGGCGAACATACCCGTTGTTGGCAATGATGAAGGGTCCAACATAGACTCTTGGCCGCATTCCTTCTCTCACGCGAAATTCGTAGGTCAGCGTAAATGGAACCCGAATCTCTTGGTGATAGACGATCCGAGAATCTCCTGATCCGGTGAGTCGATGCGGAGCAAGATCCCACTTTCCTTTCAAAATGTTCCATCGGTGATGATTTTCGCGTTCCAGCAATTCGACGACATCGCTCGGGGACGTATCGTCAAATGGAGAGGCATGAGACGATTGAATGGCTTTTAACTCTTCCGCTAACGCCTCTCTCGACTCGTTGATGGCATTCGCGTTAAAAAGATCCGCATTTGCCATATATTTCTGCTGCAATCCTCCGTAATTCTCGAGATACCTCCGATTCAATATCACCAATCCTTTTTTGACCTGCTCTCTAAAGTTTCGACGCGCCCCCAACACGGTTTGCCCGATTCGCCCGGAGTTGTCGGGCAATTCGGTTCCCGCCCAGAGATCATTCCACGAAAGCCACTCATCGGACTCAAGCGCCTTGATCCGAAGATCTATTGATTCCATTTCTGAACGAACCACGTTGGCTCCTTTCAAGTCATTGGCCTTCAGTTGACGTTCAATCAATCCCTGCAGCTGCTGCTTGTAATTCCGATGAACCAGCAAGAGTCCCTTTTTGCGGGATTCTTCGTACTCTAATCGGCTCGACACCACCGCGATGTCCAGTTCAGTTGAAGCCGCCGCCAAATATCCGGTTTCTAGCATCAGCGCGAAGATTACTGCAGCCATGCTGAGGTAGAAGAATGCGAAGGAGGATGAAGGCCTCATAGGAAAATGCCCAAGGTTTTGAGATTGAGGATAGCCGAGAGAAATCCCGTAACCTGCTCAGCTTAGAAAGACGAAAAGTCCCTGTCAAAAACAATCAACGGATTGGCTCCTGGCATCTCAGCGGTGATCGATTGCAAAAATCTCAAGAAATTCCTACTTGGAATTCGCGAATTGCTCGTTACAATTCCGGCCCTTCCTGCCCCGGCTCGATCTCTCTTGCGCCAAAGGGCTTCGGTGATTTCTTCCTCCAGGTGACTTCGCGGAAATGGGGAGGAAACCTGAAACCCAGCGTTACCGATTTTTAGCAGCAACTCAAACCGATGAGCAAACGGACCTACCAACCATCCAAGCGCACCCGCAAACGCCAGCACGGCTTCCGGGCTCGTATGAGCACGAAGCAGGGTCGCGACTTGATCAAACGCCGCCGCCAGAAAGGACGCAAACGTCTCATGGCCAAAGGCGCAGAGAAGCACTTTCGTCGCCACTGTCATCAGGACAAGTGACGGCTCTGCCCGGCATGCGGCTGCGCAAATCCAGACGCATGAAGCGGAGTAGCGAATTTCGCCGCGTGCGGGAGGAAGGCGAAAGCTTCCGGGGAAGATATCTCATACTGGGCGTCCTTCGGGACGAGAATCAGGAAACGACGAAAGTGGGTTTCATCACCACCAAACGTCTCGGCAACGCGGTGACCCGTGTGCTGATCCGAAGAAGACTCCGTGCGCTCATCACGGAGCTCGGCGACCAACTCAAACCCGGGTTGAACGTCGTTACCATCGCCCGGCCACTCGCTTCCAAAGCGACCTACGAGCAGCTTCGAAAAGAGTGGAAATGGCTCGCTCACCAAGCCAAGCTGTTTCTCCCCAAGGAATCATGCGAACCATCGCCTGCCTCTTGATCCGCTTTTACCAGATCGTCATTTCCCCGCCCCTTCATTTCCTTGCCGGGCCTTTGGGTGGATGTCGATTCTACCCTTCGTGTTCGCAATACACCCTTGAGGCCGTGCAACTTTACGGCGCGCTCAAGGGTTCCTG
>JBCDHN010000046.1:0-9305 GCA_038749915.1 Verrucomicrobiota bacterium
CTTGTCATACATGACTTCGCCGCTGGTCGTGTAGGGAATGACATCGTCCGTAAACCACGATGGTTGTTTGTCGAAGATGCCGCTGTCTACCAAGTGGCCGCGGGTGGCATGACGCTTGAAGTAATAAGGACCTCCACCGAAAAACAGATCAATTCCGATTCCAATGTCTGATTTGAGAAACTCCCGGCGTGCCTTGTCGAATTCCGTATCATCTCCCGGAGTATTGTCGGGGGTGACCTTGCTCACAGCGACATCGCCAGGGTTCGAACCCCTGGTCCTCCACTTTCGCTTCAACTTGTTGCGCCAATGATTTTCGAATGCCGCGCGATAGGAACCATCAATGAACTTTGAAATGTCCGAGGTTCCTCCCAAATCCCGCCAATCAATCCGGACGCGCTCTCCGGTTTTTGCTTCAATGTAGTCTCCAAAAGCCGAGGCAAATTCCCCACGAATGGTATCGTTGTGAGGACTTACAATCACGAGGGTCTTGTCGCTCTGCTGAGTTTGTTCAGCTTCAACGGGGCGCATCCAAAAAGGCACGGCTACGACGATGACCATCGCCGCAGCTACGATGACGGATCGCAGCCATCCTGACCGAGCTACAAAACTCGCTGCCCACGACTTGGGCTTAGCGTTGGAGGAGGACGACATCTTCGGGATAGACTACGGCGTAGAAAATCTTGTCCGAGGCTCCTTCCAACTGCCTCGGATTCATTTCGCTAACGTGGATGGGATTCGTGAGCCCTTCGGCGCTAAGCTGGTACTGCGCCATTTCACCGAGGTAGGTTCGGCCGGTGATATGACCCTTCACAAAGTTACCGCTGGGGGGCTGTTTGGTAAGCGTGAAGCTTTCGGGCCGGATTGAAAGGGTGACGCGATCGTTGTACTTGGGCTTCCAGCGTTTGTGGGAGATTCTCCCCTGGATGTTGCCAATTTTGGTCTCGACCGTCCAGAATCCCTGACGGTTGAGTTGCTCAACCAGCCGTCCTTGAATGAAATTGGCCTCTCCAATGAAACTTGCCACGGCCCGTGACACAGGGTCGCGATACACCTCTTGAGGGGTTCCGATTTGCGCAAAATCGCCATTCTCCAGGATCGCCATTCGGTCAGCGATGCTCAGCGCCTCTTTCTGATCGTGGGTTACATAGACCGAAGTGACTCCGCTTTCTTTGCAGATTCGGCGAATTTCAGTTCTCATCTCAACGCGCAATTTGGCATCCAGGTTGGAAAGCGGTTCATCCAGAAGCAGGCAATCAGGTTCCACGATCAATGCCCTGGCGAGAGCGACACGTTGCTGTTGGCCTCCCGAAAGCTGATTGATCCTGCGGGCGGCAAAGTCCTCCATCTTCACTGTTCTGAGAGCCTTTTTGACGCGCTCCTCGATGATTCCGCGGGGCAATTTCTTCTGTTGAAGTCCATACGCTACGTTTTGTCCGACTGACATGTGCGGCCAAAGGGCATAGCTCTGAAAAACCATCGCGGTTTTGCGCTTGTGAGGTGGCAATGTGGTAACGTCCTGATCGTCAAAATACAGCGCCCCTTCGTCAGGGGTGTAAAATCCGGCGATCGACCTCAGCAGAGTCGTTTTCCCGCATCCACTGGGACCTAAAAGGAAGAAGAGTTCACCCTTCTCAATTCTCAAGTCGAGGTTGTCGAGCGCAATGACTTCGCCAAATCTTTTCGTGACGTTGGTGAGGGTGATGGATACCATGCGAGAGAGACGGTTTCGCGCCGTTGGAGTAGGGGAGAGTTGACTAGCGAATTGGGGAAGAATCCCCTATGAAAGGCAAGTCCAAAATGTTTAGAATTTCGAGAATCTACGTAAGGTTTAGATTCAAACCTCTCAAATTCGAGCTGGGATTGGCATGGCAAAGTGACGAATTGCGGAAACTTTGCATTCAGGTGATTCGGTGAGGTTCCCCACTGCTCGGTCCACTGGCGTTGTTGCGGAAGTCTTGGGTAGGAACCATTGTCATCAACTAGACATGAATCCCAAGACTTTGCCATCGGAGAGCGTCTGTGAACCCAACGGAGAAGGTCCGGTCACCGTCAGCATCTCTCGAAGAATCAAGCCGGGCCTCGAGGCCGAGTATGAGCGTTGGCTGACCGGAATCATCGAAGCTTCGGCCACATTTGAAGGCTACCAGGGAACCAATGTTCTGAGGCCCAGCGCGGCGACGGATCATGAGTATGTGGTGATCTATCGGTTTGATAATTTCTGTCACGGGAAGCTTTGGGAACAGTCCGAACTTCGCAGAGAGTGGAGAGATCAACCGGAAGGGTTGGTCGAGGGGGACGAAAAGACGCGGCAAACCACGGGCTTGGAATTCTGGTTCGACTTTCCGGACATCGCAGCGGGCCAAACTGCATCTCCTCACAAGATGGTCATCGTATTGAGCGTTGTTCTTTACCTCATGGCGATTCCCGTCCATTTCTTCATCGTTCCGCTCCTGGAACCCGTTCCTCAGATCTTGCGCCCGTTGCCGCTTATCGTATTTCAGGTCTTGCTGCTCACGTATTTGGTAATGCCTCAGGTGACGAGGCTGCTGAAGCCCTGGCTTTATCCCGAGCGTCAAACCGCAGGTTCAAAATGATGGATCGTGCGATCAAGGTTGAGTTTCGGCGAGGTGCTTTCCTTTCAGAACTGGATTTGTGGCTCGATCCTCATGATCGCAAACCGGAAGCGTTCGTTTCCCACGCTCATGCCGATCACGTCGCGCCGCACCAGACGGCGATCTGTTCCGCAACCACCAAATTGTTTGTGGAAAAGCGTTTTGGAAGGCGGGGTGAGTTAATGGGTTATGAATTTGGCAAGGCTTTCGATTATAAAGACCATAGGGTTGAGCTGATTCCCGCTGGTCATATTTTGGGGTCGGCTCAGATTCACTTGGATGGTGAAAACGGATCGCTTCTCTACACGGGAGACTTCAAGCTGCGAACCGGAGTTGCCTCTGAAGCGACCGAGGCCAAGCACGCCGACACGTTGATCATGGAGACAACGTATGGGATTCCCAAATACAGGCTTCCCCCAAACGAAGAGGTCGTGGAAGACATGGTCCGCTTCGTTCGAGAATCCCTTGAGGAGGGAACCACCCCAATGTTGGCGGCTTACTCGTTGGGGAAGGCGCAGGAGGTGATGATGGCATTGGGGCGGCGCGCTCCGGAACTTCAGTTCCTGCTTCATCCGTCCGCCGCGAAAATGTCGAGGATCTATCGTGAGATCGGCTACGCCTTGCCGCCCTACCAGAGTTTGGAACCAGGATCACGTTTTGAAGGCCAGGTGGTAATTGCTCCGCCGAATGCGATTCGTTCGCAGCAACTCCGCAAGGTGAAAAACCGCACAACTGCGATGATCAGTGGTTGGGGAATCGATCCCAGTGCCAGATTTCGATACCAGGTCGATCACGTATTCCCGCTCAGTGATCATGCTGATTACGATGATCTTCTGCGTTATGTGGAAATGGTTCAGCCCCAAAGAATCCTGACCCTTCATGGTTATGCGGATGAGTTTTCGGCCGATCTTCGAGCGCGAGGTTGGGAGGCTTGGTCGTTGACTGGAGAGAATCAATTGGAGTTGTTTGGGGCAGCGCCATCAACAGCAAATCCGCAGACAACGCTCACTCAAAACGGAGATTCCCTGCGTGCCCTCCACCATAGCGAGTTCCGGAACTTCGCGGAGATTGGAGAAGCGATTGCTGCTACGACAGGGAAACTGAAAAAGGTCGAGTTGCTGGCTGACTACTTCTCCCATCTTGACTTGGACGCGCTGCCGTTCGCCGTCGTGTTTCTCTCCGGTAAACCGTTCGAACGAACGGACCAGCACAAGTCCCTCAGCGTTGGATGGGCGATCACGCGGAGGGCGCTTCTTGAGGCCACCAATCGAACCGAGGCCGAGTATCGCCAAATTGCTCAAGGTCAGGGAGATTCAGGACGTGCCGCGTTCCTCTTGCTCGAAGGCAAAACGCAGCCAGCCAGCTTTTCCCTTCGCCAGATTCGTGATCATTTTGAAGAATTGGCTGCCGCCCGGGGCCCGGTGGCAAAGGCGAAATTGCTGAGTAGCCTCCTTTGTGAACTGCATCCGTTGGAAGGAAAATATCTCGTCAAACTCCTTTCCGGCGATTTGAGAATTGGGTTGAAAGAAGGGCTGATTGAAGAGGCCATTTCCTTGGCCTTTGATGCCCCAGTGGCCAAGGTGAGACGAGCTCACATGCTGACTGGGAAGATTGGGCAGACTGCGACGTTGGCCAAGTCCGGTCAATTGGAGGCCGCGAAAGTGACTCCGTTCGTTCCGATCAAAGTCATGTTGGCAAGTCCAGAGGAAACCGCCGACGGAATTTGGAAACGGTTAGGCGAATCGGGGCAGGTTTGGTTGGAAGACAAGTTTGACGGCATTCGAGCGCAGCTTCACAAGTCAGGTTCGGAAGTGCAGCTGTTTTCTCGCGATTTACGTCCCCTTCATGCGGAGTTCCACGAACTGCTAGATCCCGCTCGTGAACTTCGCGATGATGTGATTTTCGATGGGGAGATTATCGCTTACGCGGAAGGTAAAAAGCTTACCTTCTTTGATCTTCAAAAGCGATTGGGACGGCTCAATGACAGCGATTTGTTTCTCGGTGCGAGCGTGCCGGTCCGTTTCATCGCCTTTGACCTTCTTTGGCTCAACGGGGAGGGCCTTCTCGATCGGCCGCTGGAAGAGAGACGAAAGCTGCTCGAGTCAGTTGACGTTGCTGAACCTTTTGAAGTCTGTTCCGTGCGTCAGGCTGGCTCCGAAACCGAGATTGAGGCAGAATTCAAAGCCGCCCGTCAACGGGACAACGAGGGATTGATCGCGAAAGATCCGCTCAGCGGGTATTCACCTGGTCTTCGCGGACTTTCCTGGCTCAAGCTGAAGAAGCCAATGGCGACTCTCGATTGTGTGGTCGTCAAAGTGGAGCAAGGCCACGGAAAACGGAATCACGTCTTGAGCGACTACACGTTTGCCGTGCGTGACACCAATTCGGGAGAGCTCGTCGTGATCGGTAAAGCCTACACTGGTCTCACGGACAAAGAAATTGAGGATCTGACCGAACACTTTCAAGAGCACACGCTCTCCAAATCGCGCCGATCGCAAACGGTGGAGCCCAATGTCGTTCTCGAAATCGCTTTTGATTCGATCAACCCTAGCAAACGCCATAATTCAGGCCTCGCGATGCGGTTTCCACGAATCAAGGCCATTCGCCACGACAAGACGATTGAAGAGATTGATACCCTCGCTTTTGCCCGAAAGTTGGCTGGACTTCAGGGGTGAAGCGGCCAGAGACGCTCCAAAATACTCTCTTGCAGACGATGCATTGCGTCCCGATCTGCCGTTTCCATGTCGTTATACCCGTGGAGGTGAAGCATGCCGTGAATCAGATAAAGAAGCAGCTCGCGTTCGGTCGGCCATTTCCGAGCACCTGCTTCTCTTCGGGCCGTATCCGCGCTGATGAGAAGCTCTCCGTGATGAAACGTAATCACGTCGGTGGGTGATCCATCGTTCATTTGCTCCTGATGGATCCGGGCGATCTCGGGATCATCAAGAATGGCGATTTCGAGATGACTGAGACTTGGAATCAGACTATCGCCGGGACCGGGATCCGCTGCCGAAATCTCACGGCAAGCTCTTGGGATGATTGATCTGAAAAACTCGAGATCGAGTTCGACGTTGGCCAGGCAATTTTGAAGCTCAAATTCAGGATTCCAAGCGTTCCTAGGCAACATTGCTCTTCGGCTTGGATCCGTCTCCATCCTCTTTCTCCACGACCTTCAATTCCGGTGTGCCCTCCTCGTCCTCGGTGCCCTGATTTTCATCTTCGACTTCGATCTCATCCTCCGGCTGGTCCTGCTTGTAGGAGACCCGTGTGTGCATCATCCCGCAAAGCGTGTTGTGGAAACTCGATTTCACCTGCGCCAGATCCGCAAATGTGAGGCCGCATTCGTCCAGTTGCCCATCGCGAATCCGGTTCTTGGTGATCTCGTCGATCAACTGCTCGATCTTCGGAGGGGTCGGCTTCGAGATCGATCGGGACGCACTCTCAATGCTGTCTGCCAGGCTGATGATCGCGCTCTCGCGGGTTTGCGGTTTCGGACCAGGGTAACGGAAGTTCTTTTCCTCAACCGCCGGCAAATCGTCGGATTTCGCTTTTCCTTCTTCCTGCTTGGTTTCCTGTTCCCGCCTCAGCTTGCGGGCGCGATCATAAAAATACTGCACCATTGAAGTGCCGTGATGCTCGCGAATCACGCTGATGATCTCGTTGTTCAACCGGTGTTTCAGGGCCAGATCAACCCCGTCCTTGACGTGCGCAATGATGATCAAGGCGCTCATCGTCGGCGTCAGCTCATCGTGCGGATTCTCGTCGTTGTCGATGTTCTCGATAAAATACTGGGGCTTGGTCAATTTGCCGATGTCATGGAAATAGGATGCAACCCGGCAAAGCATTCCGTTCGCGCCAATGGTATCGGCAGCGGCTTCGCTCAGCCTCGCCACCACCAGGCTGTGATGGTAGGTGCCGGGAGCTTCGTAGGTGAGCCTTCTCAGCAGCGGATGGTTGAGATCGGCCATCTCAAGCCATGAAACGTCGGTGGTGATCCGAAAGAGGCTTTCGAGCATGGGAAGAAGCCCGCTGATCAACATCGCCGTCAGCGTTCCGGCGAGAAGAGTCGTGCCGCATTGCATCGCGACCGATTTCCAATCGTCCTGAATCATCACCACTCCCGTTGCCATCGCAAGAATCGTCGTAGCGATCCCCACGAAGAGACCTGCCCGAACCACTTTGCTGCGTCTGCGAACCTGATGGGTCAGATAAACGGCGACAAATCCCGAAACGAGACTCATCACCATGAACTTGAACGCCATGTCGGCTGGAACCATCATGGCTCCGAAGAGGCTGGCATAAATTGCCGCCAAGGTGCCGTGATTTCGCCCCAGAAGGATCGACATCACCATTGGGGCAAATGCGTATGCCGGGAACAGATATTCGAAGGGAATCCGCGCGACTTCCGAGACCTTCGCGACGCCGTCAAGCTGTGCGATCGACTCCGTCGTCGCCAAAGCCGCCGCTTCCGCAGCAAGTCCTGCGGCTGCGCCCAGAGCGAACGCAACTTTGAGAAGGAACAAATGGAAGAAAAGGACTCCGACCGTGAGAAGAACCCGGTTGTTTCTCTGGAAGTTGCCGAAATGGTTCACATAAAAATGAACCGCAAAGCTTCCAACGATCACCGCAACCACCAATGCCATCCTGGTAACGTCATTCGGATAAAGAGCCTCGGGATTCCGCGCATAGCGGATGAAAAGAACGGTGGCCAAGGCAAAAAGCAGGAACAAAACAACCCGTGGGCCCGCTCCATACTGAAGGTTGTGGACGAACTCGTTCTCAACGACTTTGCGTCTTCGCTTCGCGCTGGAAAGGCCGCGACGTTCGAGCTGCAGTCTGGATAGAAATTCAAGCATATGCGATCAGGGAAGAGTCAGGGAGGTGCTGCGCGAGCCCGGGAAGAAAGAAATCCGGATTAGGACTTGGATGGGGCCGTTTTGGGATCGGCCTGATCACGATGTTTGCTGTAGGCTCCGATGATTCGCTGCACGACGGGATGCCGTGCGATGTCCTTTTGCTGGAGCTGACAAAATTTCACACCCTTGGTATTGGCCAAGGCGCCCATCGCCTCATGAAGGCCCGATTTAATGCCTTTTTTAAGGTCAATTTGAGTTGGGTCACCGGTGACCGTGCATCGGGAACCGTTGCCAAGCCGGGTCAAAAACATGAACATTTGCTCGCAGGTCGTGTTTTGCGCTTCGTCCAGAATGATTGCGGCATTGTTGAGCGTCCGGCCTCTCATGTAAGCGAGGGGAGCGATCTCGATCATGTCGCGTTCGATCCAGCGCTCGACCTCATATGACTCGGCAACATCATGGATCGCGTCGTAGAGAGGGCGCAAATAGGGAAAAATCTTCTCCTTGAGATCGCCCGGCAAAAATCCGAGCGCTTCTCCCGCTTCCACGGCCGGTCGGGTCAAAATAATCCGATCTACTTCCTTTTCCTTGAGCGCCTGAAGGGCGGCGGCCACCGCAAGGTAGGTTTTTCCCGTTCCCGCCGGTCCCAAGCCAAAGACCACCTCTTCTTTCTGCAGAGCTTGGATGTATCTCAGTTGACCGGGCGTTTTCGGGGAAACCGCGGGCTTGGAAGGGGTGCCGAGCAACTTCACTTCCGCCAACTTGTCCAGCGGGATCTCCTCGTCCTCACCAGCCACCGACTTCACAACGTAGCGAAACGCCTGAGGGCTGATTTCGAGTCCTTTGCGTCGCGCGGCCTCCAGATTTTGGAAAATCTCCTGCGCTTGTTCAATCGCCTCCTCATCTCCATCGAACTGCAGCCAGCTATCCCGAGTTGTAACTTTCACGCCGACAGAGTCTTGCAGCGACTTGAGCAGTGCGAGATCGTTGGCGAAAAGCGACTGAAGAAAGTGTGGGTTTTCGAACTGGAGCTTACGAGTTTCCATAACGGATGGAGCGATTCCTTATTGATCTGACGGAATTGGGAATCGGACAACAAGCATAAAATTCGAGTCGACCTCGTTCAGGCCGCGGGGCCAAATCTACGACAAACCGACCTTTGAAGCAACTTTCTTGGCTTCTCAGCGTGGTTTCGACTGGCAGAAACGGTCTTTTCGGAGCCGATTTATCCTAGACCTTGGACAGGGCAGGAATCTCAAATCCGGGATGGTTCCCGTCTTTCAGGAGGGCATTTGCAGCCTCGGCATGATCGCCGGTATGGCGTTCGGTTTCCGGATCGAAGGTCAACCAGGGACCGACGGTGTATTCAGCGCCATCTTTCGGGATTCCGACTCCGTCACGCATGACTTCATGAAGCCGGAGAAAATGCTCCGCAGCTTCCTTGTTATCGCCAAAGCGGGCTGCCTTGCTATTGAAGGGCACTTTCTCTCCGAGACGGTAGGAATTGTTCATCAAGTGGCCCAGCACACAGCCATAATGAGCGTCGTGAACGTTGCCATTGGCCAACTCCGGTTTCCCTTCGCGGCACGCCGTAATGAAGGAATCCCAGTTTCCACCCGGAGTTACCGAGCCGGCTGGAACGCTGACTTTTTCACCGTCCTTGCTACCGGGAGCATAGTATTTTCCACGAACGATTTTTCCGCCGTCTTCGAAATAGTATTCGTTCTCAACCTGGCGCTCGTAGCCTTCGTAGTTGACGTTCCGGACATTGAAAAACGCGTATTGCCCGTTCGGATATTCGCCGATTCCAAACATGGTATTGGGCGTTTCTCCCTGA
>JBCDHN010000047.1:0-9277 GCA_038749915.1 Verrucomicrobiota bacterium
CCCGGCTCCGCCACCGGCCCGGTCACAACCTTTGGCCGATCCAGGCCGTCATAGGTAACGGTGAAGGTATGACCTTCCGGATCGGTGTAACTGACCAGATTCCCCCGGCGATCGAAAATCTGGACATCGCTTACCGGTCCTGAAGATGAAGGGCTTGACCCTGCCAGTGTCAGGAGCGTGCGGGTGACGGAGCGGGCGTCATCGTCGTAGACCACGCTCCAATACGTATTGTGCGTGACCGGAATCCGCCGAAGCCGGCCATCGAGGTAATACTCCCACTTGAGGATCGTCCCATCGGGATTACGCTGTTCGCGTAACTGTCCCCGATCCGTATAAAAGCGTTGGGTGTCTCCGTTGAGAGGGTCGGTGTACGTCGAAAGCTGTCCCCCCGGTTCATATTGAAACGACTCGGTGGAAAGGATGGGGGCTGTCCCTTCGCCATCCCGAACCGTGCGTGTTTGGAGTTGGCCGATTCCGTCAAAGGTGCGGACAACCGTATTATAGATCGAGTTACCGTTTGTTTGCTGGCTTTGAATCCGGTTGCCAAATCGGTCGTAGCGATGAAAAGTCGTTGCAAAGCGCACGTCGCTAAACCCATTATCCGTCCCTGTTAAATCATCTTTGGCTCTGCTGCGCCAGAGAATCTGCTCAGTGAGCCTCCCCATTCCGTCAAACTGATTCCAGACATAGTCTTCCGCTCCGGTTGTACCGTCTGAATAGCGGGGGCCATCCGACCATTCGAGCTCTCCGTTGCGGTTGAAGTAATCGTAACGCCATCCGACCAGGGCATCGCCAGTGTCATACTTTTCGGTCCACAAGAGCCTGCCGACACCATCATAGGCAAACTTCGTTGATCTGCCTGCCAAGTCGGTCACTTCAGCGATTTCTCCCCGGAGGTTCGGGCTGAAATTGAGCGTAACCGCCGGGTCCGAGGTTCCCGTTTGTTCCGTGCGGGAAGTAATAAAGCCCTCCGAGTTGTGGGTGAACGTAGTTGTGGCGGCGTCCGCTTGCCCGAAGGCGCGTGTCTGTTCCTGAAGCAGACCGTAGGCCGCGGACTCCGTGTCCACCTGTTCTGTAAACACCTGCCGGGTAACAGAAACCAGACCGGACGGCGTGCGCCGCTCGATGGAGGTTGGCTGATAGGGATACGCGGTATCCTCAAAGAGGAGAACCATCCGATTCCCAACCGCATCTTCTACCCCGGTCAACAAATTCGCGACGGAATGAGTGCCAAGAGTCGTGTGTGAATAGTCCGTTGTGGTGACTTCGTTCGTCGTTGCGGGATCCCCGTCCAGTTCACCCTGCTCTTCCTTGTAGTCAAGGTTGCCTGCGGCATCGTAGAAAAACCGGGTTTCCGCGGTGTAAGCACGGGCAGACTGGCGCTTGTCCGACATCCGCTTGACAGAGCGGGGATACCATCCCAGAGAACCGTCATCCGTGTTGGGAAACCATTCGATTTCAACGGCCTGACTGAGCGGGTCGGTAATTTGCGTCAGGTTGCTGTTTTGATACTGATAAGTGCCGGCATGGGAGGTGGTGCCGTCAAAGTGGCTCGTGAGCGTGGTTGTCCCGGTGATCGTGCCGTCCGGGTTGGGATCAGTCCACGAGTAGGCATATTCAGCGGAAAGAACCGGATTTAAATTCTCGCCCGACGTATTCCATTGCTCAATCACCCGGCGCTGCCCGTCATAGACGTTTCGCAAGAGCCTTCCGTCCGGCATGGTTTTGGTAAGCAGCAGGTGCTCTGAAATGGTTTCCTGTTGGTCGGTGACGGCATTCAATTCGACCGACTGCCGGTAGTCGTAGAGAACTTCCGAATCATCTGGGCGGATCACCCGGCGCAGGTCCCCAAAATCGTCATACTGATAGAAAACCCGCCGTCCGTCGCGGGTAAAAGCCTGGACGATATGACCAAACCTATCGTAGTAGAAACCGACAAAATTGCCGTTGCTGCTGGTGATCTTTTTCAGCTGGCCGTATTCCGGCTCGGATGCCGTTTCATAAAACTCGAAATCCAGAAAGTTTCCGGCGTGATCCGTCCATCGTTCCAGGTAGGGCCGTTCCCGGGTGAGACCGTTGACGCCGGTCGTCGGAAAAGAGCGAACCGTGAAGCGGCGAGAATCGCCGCGTGGTGTGGTCAATGTGTAAATGGTGTTACTTGCCTCGGTGGTCCGAACAATCTTGTTGAGGTAAGGATTGCGGCTCACCACAGCGGCAATGTGATTGCGATTGGCCAGATTCGGGTTGTCGGCCACCTCGGGAATCCATTCATCGACCCCACTTTGTTTGCGATAGGCGATAATGCTCCCGTCGTTTTCGGCAGCATAGATCAAACTGCTGTCTGAGTTGAGAACCAGCCAGGGCACGAAACTGAGTTTCCAGCCCCAGCCAAGCGGACCATCGGCTACGGATTGACTGGTGTAGTTGCGCCGAATTTCCAACGGCATGGGACCGGGCAGCGACAAATCCACATCGTTGATGTAAAACTCGCCTGTCACCGTGTTCACCGGGTCCGCAACAAAGTTCTGCACATCCGAAAAGTTGATCGCGCCCCCAAACCAGCCGGAGTTGGCAATGTCCTGAATCGCATCCGCCTGTTGTGCTGGCGTTGGGTTGCTTGGAGGAAAATTCAGGTCAAGACCGTTGTCTGCCTGCCTAATCCAGACATCATTGGCAAAAGCGCCGACAATCTGACGGTTGTTGATGATGTCGCCGTAAGTGTTCGCAAAGGTTTGCTGGTTGATAAGGGGATTGAGAGCCGGTGGTTGATTGAACGTATTGTTGAATACATCCAGGGAATACGTAGTTTGGGGAAAATAAACGGGCGTTGCCCGCGCCACGGGAGTGAAGAACCTCACCGTGGTGACTTCTACCTGGAGCCGGTAGAAGATTACCGATCCGACTTGCCAGATTTCCGCACTGGCAAAGAAATCACTGAAGCCGCCGTTAAGATTGTTGCTGATCAGGGCTTTGGTTTGACCGGGCGCGACGATGAAGGCTCCCATGCCTTCGTAGGAACCTTTGGCGGCCTTGATAGGTTCAGAGGTGACATAGGCGACTGTAAAATCGTTTAACCCTCCTCCCCGCGTGAATGCGGTATTGATTTCCTGCCAGATGGCAGGATCAACAGACTGAATGGCTGACTGAAAACTGGTGTAGTTCCGGGAATTGAGCTCATAAATGCCATCGGGATAACTGGCAGAATCCGCAGCGGCGCGTTGCAATAGCCGGACGGTCGAAACCGAATCGCCAAGACCGAAATAGGTTTTCAAAACGTCGTGCTCGTAGGCTGAGGCAGCGGCGGTAAGTAACGTGAACTCATTTTTTCTGGTATCGAACAGCTCGTTGCCGTGATCGGGCCGGGTCGAATTGTTGCCAATCGTGGCCCGTTCAAGAGTGAAAATGTCTACGGCAGAGGAAACGTAATTCAAGTCGCCGTTGTTTGGTAACTGGCCGTTGACCCGATCCGGGACCAGTTTAAATAGGCCCACACCAAAGCGGGAGAGGTTGAGAGTCTTGTGCAACCTGGCATTGAAATCGTCAAACCCGCTGAGCTTATGGAAATAAGTAGCCCCCATGAGATAGAGGTTGGTGCCTTGATAGACTTCGGGATCCGGCTGATGCGCTGGGTTGCCGGCCAAGGTTTCCTCCAATTCCCAAAACTCCTGGGCATGCACATCCAGCATCTCCGGTGTCACCCGGCCAAAGTTCATTGCCAGCGCCGCGTGTTCGCCTTTCTCCAGCGGAATGGACTGGTTGTATTCGGTGAGAGCAAAGAATCCCCACAGCAAATCCCATCTATCCTCATAGGCCGGGTTGTTTTCGATCAGGCTTTGCCGGTCGAAGGCGCGATGTTTAGAGTAGGTCACATCGACGCTCAGGTCGCCATCGGTGCCGTCCAATGCGAGAGTCAATTCCTGGCGCGGCAAAAGGTCCGGGTCCACATTGCCAAAGTCGCCCGTGCCTACGGCGCTCTCCCGAAAGGGCGCCATCGACATAATCAGATTGTGCTGGTTAGAGCCAGTCTTCTCGAACCGGAAGAGAAACTTTCTGTTGTGTGTGTCGAGCACTTTCATGGAAGTGGTGCTCAGTGTCTTGGCGGGATTATTGTTGCTCGTGACGGACACCGTGACCGTATCAAAGATTTGTTCCGTCGGATCTTTCTCCAACAGATTTCGGTAAACCGCAGGCGTGCCGCTCAATTCGAAGGGCCGGGGAAAATCCTCCCACTCGGTTACGTAGTTTCTCCGATTGAATTTCTGGATGCCTATGTCTTCGAGCGAAAGCCAGGGGTGGTTGGCCTCTAATTGCTTTTCAACAAACTTGGGAAACAAGGTGGCCGGGGTATCGTCGGGTGGAATGTTCTGAGGGGATCCCAAAGGTCCGACTCCGCTCGGGGTAAAACCGGCGTCTTGGGTCAGGAGAATCTTATCCATCACAAAGCCATCCTCACGCATCCAAGCATTAAGAGTGTATATACCTGGTGAGGGGATGACGATGGTTCGCCTAACGTCATTGCCTGAACGTTCATTGCCCCATGTCCATCCAAGCGTGGGGCCATCTTCATTGCTCAAGCGTTCTGCGGTGCTGACAGCCTGTCCGTTTAGACCGATGTGCACAGAATCCGAACCAATGTCCTCATACTTTCCCCTTACCCATACGTAGTAAGTGCCTGCTTGAGTGAAATTGATTTTGTAATCGAGTTGAGGAGCTAAGGTTGTGTAGTTAATGTCTACAGGTAAGGAGTTGCCATCAGGTAGCGCTACAACTGATCCTATGCCCGAAGCACCTGCGTCTTCACTTCTTCTCCATTCATCGGTTCCCTGGTTTTTTTTGAAGGAAAAAAATTCAGCTTCAATAACAATGGGATCATTTCCGTTTTCATCCTGCTGGAAAGCGACTTCCTCCGAATCCACAATAGCCGGATCGTTCTTGAAATAGGCTTCGATCCATTTCTGAGCGCTGTTGTATGCTTCGGGCAAAAGCGAATAGAGATCTGCCCCCTCGACGACTTCTGTATCTTTGATCCAAGGGAAAACATGCACCCATTTCTTTTGTCCGGGATTTTCGGGGTCATCGACATGAAGCGCGACCCACGGGTAGTTGACGGGGATCAAGGTGGGATCGCCTACAGGCGCTTGCGTTCCCTCGGTTTCGTCGCGATGGTTGACGAATCCTTCCACCTGGAATCCCAAGACGCTGCTGAGACGTTGATCCAGCATCTTTAGCTGGTTGTGTTCGGGATAAACATAGGTGGCCGGAACGCCAGCTTGCCGGAGTAAATAAACCAATAGCGCACATTGCTCGACCGGTGACCCCTGCCGTTCCAGAAAGGTGGCCAGGGCTCCCCGGTTTACGCCACCGAGGTTGACGCTATCCTCAAAGATATCTCCCTGGTCGTTGTAGGAGAGGTAGTCGATCAATTCGATCTCATTGATAACATAGTTGACCAAAGCAACAGGATCGCCGTCCATGTCGGCGACAAAGGCATCCAGCTTGGGATGGCGACGTAATTCAGGGCTGTTGTCGAGATCGTCCTGATCGACGGTCGTCGGATCAATATTGATGGCCTGATCAATGGTGGCGGCCCCGTCAATCAGCTCGCGCACGGTCTTGCCCGCGTAGCTTGGAGGAAGCCGCTCGGCATTGAACCGGGGAGCATGAACACGGGTTGACACCCAATTCGGACGTTCATCGAACGACAGTTGATAGGCCGGTTGTAGGGTGCTGACAAAATTGCCGGGATTACCTGGATCATCCGTTGCGGCAAGCGGAATTGTCGAGGACAGATCGTCAGGGTTTAATGCACCGAAGCCCGTAACCGAGGCGAAGTAAATGAAGTCATCGTTGGATGCCTGATGTTCGACGATGTAATCCGTTTGGTTGGTGTTAAAGCTGAGGGATTCGCCAACCCCGAACGGAACCATGCGGATCTTGGTGGTCAGGCCAAAAAACTCATTGATCGGGGTGCCGAAAACATCGTTGGGGAATTCCGGTGTAGGCCAGACAAAGCTGTTATTGGCAAAGGAAGTCCATTGCGCGTCGTCCGCCGCGTTCGCCAGCCGGGGAAGCTGGATGCGAATGAGTCCTTGAAAGGATCCGGTGGCCTTGTCAAAGGCCGCAATCTCCAACCAGATGGCAAATTCCGGCTCTTCAGTGTTAAGCACCTGACCGGTCCCGACGACCCAGGAGTAGGACTGCCCTGTGTAGAGAGGCGTTCCTCCGTAATCCGCACCAAAAACCGCAATCGGAAATTGAACCTCTTTGGTCCAATCGCTGGTTGATTCTTCGTAATGAAAAACAAAATCAGGATTGAAAAAATAGAGCAGTCGGGAATAGGGGCCGCCCGGAGGAAAGAGCGAATCGATTGCGGCAACATCGTTGGTATCGGGCAGTCGAATCCCTTTTTGTCCGTTCAGCGGGATTAGAAAGCTCTGAAAATCCGGCGAGTTTTCCGGCGCACGCACAAATCGCCCCGTTCTGGATTCGGGATGAACGTTAAGCTGGCCAGAGCTATTCGAGAGTGAACACAGGCATGCGAGCAAGCCCCATGCGATGGCATAGATTCGATTCATGATCTTTTCCCCGATTCGGTGATAAATAGTTACGGCAAATTCGAACCGTTGCCGGGAGAGGTAATGGTGATTTGAAGTTGTCCTACGGAATTGTCATCGGGATTTGAGTCTTCGATGTCGAGTGCTCCGTCTCCGTCCTTGTTGGTAGCTGAATTGTCGGCCAAAGGATCCAGTCCATAGACCCATTCATAGCCGTCGCCCATCCCATCCGTAGCGTCAGAGTCGAAAAGAGACGGGTTCGTGCCCAAGTGTGACTCCTCCCATCCATCAAGGAAATCTCCATCCAAATCGTCCTCCGGGCCAAAAGCGCGGACACGCAGGAAAGCTTTTTGGTTGCTTTGCGGGTTTTGTTGAATGGCTTCCAGAGCACCTGTGCCGGTAAAGACAGGAAATGGAGTCGCCCACGACGTGAGATCAAAAGACTCTTCGAACTGAAAGCGCATCGCTGTGGGGGCCAAAAATTTCAGGCGAATGGTGGTCGGATCGACTAGTTCGATCATGGTTGGATTGACATCGGCTACTAAGGGATCGAGTTGAAAGTAATACTCGGTGAGGTTTGTCATTTGGTCTCCATCGACATCGTCGTTGGGCTGGAGAGGTTGGCCGCCGTTGACAAGCGCTTCCCACACATCGCTCATACCGCCATCCAAATCGATGGCTTGAGCGTTGGGCAGTGCACAGGCGGCGAGAAGAAGGATTGAGAGATAGAAGGATTTCATTTGCGGCCTCCGGCTTTGCGAAAGGATTCGATCTGTTGCGGATCGGAAATGGTCACTCGTCTTTGATTTTTGGGGATCTGGCTTCTATCGAGGGGGCGGGGATCAACCCATTCAGTGACAACAAATTCGCCGCTGTCGAGTGATGCGTAGAGCCAGTTCAGCCAGATGATTTCCGGTTCGCCTAATTCGGAGTAGTAGCTGCCGGTGTTGAAGGCGGTGGAAAACCATACACTTCCCCCTGCTTGCCGGTTGCGAATTTGTTGCCGCATCCTGACGACTTGTCTGGGAGGTAAGCCGTAGGCATGTTGAAAGCGGGCAAAGGGGATGGATGCGCAAAAATAGCGGTAGCTCAGTGAATCTTCTGTGTTTTGGACAATGCCTTTTTCGGGCAGCCCGGTAAAAAAATTCTCGACGATGACGCGGTAGCCCAAGATTCCGCCCTCTCCTTCATCGTTGGTCCAGAACTTGAGCCAGGAGATCATACAAAGGTCGGGCTCGTCCGGGAAGAGAGTCACGGTCAGATGCCGGGGTTTTTCTGGAAAATAGTAGGTCTGCGGTTCAGTCGGTTCTTGAGCTCGGATAAAGCCCGCCAGCGACAATAGCAGACACCCGATGCCTAGTTGGAGTCGTGAGGTCATGGTGAGGGAGAGTGGGTGGTTAGTTGGAGAATGGATGTAAGGGTGGAACGCCTTCTTCCCCCTTAACGGGCGGAACGTTCTGTCAATTCAATCGTGATTCATTTTGACCTGCTCCGGTTGATCAGGCCAGCGACAGAAGACCCGTCTTCAACATCGTCTGCAGGATTGAGTCTGAGAGGGTTTTCATCATCATTGTTTCTAATTTAGATTGCGCGTCTTATTAGAATCGCAATAGCCAGCGACAAGCAGAACTCAAGCGGAAACCACCCCACAACGTAACTTTTACAAACGCAACGTGTGTCACATACGAAGCCCGACCCGTAAGAACATCGCTACCGCTCTCTTGCCGAGTAATCTACGAAAATCCGCCTCGATGCCTCTCGCAGTGAGTTCCAGAAGCTCATCCTGATCGCTTGGCGCTCAGTTTTTCACCAAATTGATCTTCACCGCCACAGTGAACGGCGAAGTCGAACGAGCCTTCCGGTACTTCTCGATGAACCCCAATCCATTGTCGCTGCGGATGGCCGAATGATTGGCCGCAAATAGGCTTGAAGACGGGTCACTGAGGGTGCTGATGTTCGCGTGGATTCAACTGCCGTTGATCGAGCGGACCATCCTCAAATCCTCGCACTGTTGCTAGTCTAAAGAATGGGAGCAGGTCATATCCACATGACGTTCACCCCAAACTTGGGCCAGGAGGGTCTTTAGTAGGACCGAGTCAAAGGCCTCCTGGTTGTTTGTTGTTGTGATGGGGCCACGGTTCTCTGAGTGTTTTAGTCGTCTTTCCAGTCAACAAGAACCTGGTGGCCGACCAGTTGTTGAAGATCCGGGTGTTAGAGGCGATCAACGCAAAAAAATGGTAAGCCCGGGGAACAAGCGCGCCGCGGTGGTCGAAGTCGTCGAGGAAGGGCTGTGCTCGTTGCGTGCAGCCGCCCGGGCGGTGGGGCTGTCGTGGTCGAGCTTTTGCTACCGGGCCAAGAAGGCCAGCGACTGGATGGTGCGTCTGGTAGGCGAGATCACCTTCGGGACGGCTTCCGTGGCGACGTATTGGCTCTCACAGCCGAAATTCACCCTGATGGCCTCCTTGAGCATGGGGATGTGACGTTCCAAGAGTTCGTCATGCCGGGTTATATCTGGTTGGTAACCCCTGCACGGGTGCCGTCCACCTTGGCTCTTGGCAGTTTGTGGGTATCAGGTATCTTCAGTGACAAGATGAAGGCATCCTCAACAGACTCTTCCAGCGCGGAGCGCTCCCAAGCCGAATTCGAGCAACGTCAAAAGGAACAGCAGCGTCTGATTGACGAAGGCAAGCTTACCGCCGAAGAGGCCACCCGTCGCAACTTCA
>JBCDHN010000048.1:0-9255 GCA_038749915.1 Verrucomicrobiota bacterium
GCCCTGCAACTCTTCCTCTGCCGTAAACGGAGCCGGTCGCTCGGAAAGTTGAGTTCCGGCGAAGGCGGAATACATCCGATAATAGTCTTTTGTAGGAAGGGGATCGAACTTGTGATCATGGCACTTGAAACACCGCATGGTGGTGGAGAGAAAGGTCTGACCAACCGCATTCACCACGTCATCAAGGTAAAGCTGCCGAGCTTCGGGTTGCTTCACCATCGCGGGATCCCAGGGTCCCATTCTGAGAAAGGAACTCGCGACCAACAACTCGCTCTCCTCTTCGCTGTAGTCACCCTTGGTTCGCGCATCCTGGAAAGCATCCCAGTCGTTGACGCGTTGCCGGAGTGAAGCATCTGCAAGCTCATCGCCGGCAATCTGCTCCAGCACAAATTCGTTGTAGGGTTTATCTTCGTTCAATGCCCGAATCACGTAGTCACGATAGCGCCAGGCATTGGAACGTTCGTAGTCGTTGGAGTAGCCTCCAGTATCGGCATATCGAGCAACATCCAGCCAGTGTTGAGCCCAACGCTCTCCATAATGCGGGCTCGCAAGCAAACGATCGATAAGATCACTCCAAGCCTGGTCTGAATCCTTCGCAAACGCGTCCCCAAACTCTTGAATCTCCTCAGGAGTTGGCGGAAGTCCCGTTAAATCAAAGGTGGCGCGCCGAATCAGGGTATGAAAGTCGGCCCGATCCGAAGGTTGAAATCCAGCCTCATTGATTTTCGTCCCAACAAAAACATCCACCGGGTTGGTTGAACCTTGTCCGTTCAACCTGGGTTTCTCAATCGGTTGAAATGCCCAGATATCCTCCGGCTGATAACGTCGGTAGGTCCATTCATCACCCAAACCTCCCGAGGTTGAAACAATGACTCCATCTTTGGTGACCGCCCGCTGGGAGTCTGCGAGAATCACAGCTTGCTGAGTTTCTTCGCTAGGCCATGGCGCCCCTGCATTGATCCATTCCTCAACCAACGCGATCTGCTCGCTGTTGAGTCGATCGTTTTCCTTCGGGGGCATCTCATAATCCGGATCATCCCACCGGATCATCTCCATGAGCAGGCTCTTTTCAGCATCACCGGGAACAAGAACCTCATTCCCAAACACCTCGCCACCCGCGAGAAGAAACTCACGTGTGAGCATATTATATCCGCTCTTGATACTGTCAGGATCATCACCATGACAACCATTGCACTTCTCCGCGAGCAGCGGCTTGACCTTCAATGTGAAAAGGCGGTCGATCTCATTGATCTTGGCGGATTCAGCCGAGAGCAACGGTGCGCTAAACGCCATGAAGATAAAAATGGAAAGGGGTCTCATAAAAATTCAGGGTCTGCCTTTTTGATATAATTCGTGAATTTCCTGCGCAGAGAGCGCCGCAGCGAAAATGGCGAATTCATCAATCGCGCCATTGAGGTTCCGAACAGCAAAATGAGGATCCTCACGCATTGGCTCACTCCAGTTCCCAATCGACGCCGCTCCAATCCGCACCTTCGAAACAATCATGTCGCTCGACAGTTGATCATGACTGATCTGTTCACCATTCAGATAATGCGTCGTGGTCCCCGCAGAACCGTTGTAGACGGTCGCAATCTGCATCCACTGGCCACTCAAAGCCGGTGTCCAAATAGGAGGCGAATAAGCCACGTGCTTATCCAAACGTCCCTTCCCTCCCTCTTGCTTTTTGACTGAGAAAAAGAGACGGCCGTCATTCATGATCTGCCAATGCGGCTCCTGCAATTCATGACCATCGGTAAGAAAGAGCGAGTTGAACCAGCGATCCAAACTATCGATTCGCGCCCAGCAATAAAACGTCAGAGCCTCGTGCTCGCCGGAGATCGCCAAGCGAACGCGGCTTCCCATCGGACTGAAATCCAGAGCCGAGTTGGGTGCCTCCCAGCGGTTTTCAGACGTTTTCGCTCTCACAATAACCCCATTGTTTCGTGATGCAGACTTGTCGATCAGGCTTCGCGACGACTCTTGACCCGGCTCCGGCGCGAAGTAGGCCAACAGCCTGGAATCTTGCTGAAGTTCTCGGCTGTGCCGGGCCCACTGTTCCCGGCGCAGACTACGATGGGTCCGCATGTCGGCAACGCCGGGGAACTGCTCGGGATCGGTCAGCATGTCACCACGTTCACCATCGGCAGTCCAACGCATCGATTCTCCATCAATCAATCGACTGACCGACTCTGATGTCGGATGCCACTCAATCTCGCCGTCGAACACATGGAGGTCGGCATGCTCCGGGGTGACATCGATCGCAAACTCCGTACCCAGATCCACCAGATCGCCCGACGCCGTCTTTACCCGAAACCCCTGGGCAGGTTCCGGAACAATCGCCCGCAACTTGCCGGAGTTGACGGACATCTCCATCGCGGAATGCACTTCAAACTCCGCATTTCCTTCCAGAATCACGGTTACTCCGCTGAACAGCTCCAACTGGGCAATGCCTGACTTCAGCTTGACGAGCCCCTGTGGCAATAAGTCGCCACGTCGCAACCGGTGATCGGCCCAAACTGCGTCCGACTGTTCCGCCAACACGCCAAATCCCATTGCAACAGGCTCTTCGACGATGACCTCTCCCGCCTGGCCCCCACGACCAAGCTGCCACCCCAGCCCACCGGCAGCCCAAATCAGAACCGCGGCGGCAATGCCGGCGATCCAAGGAAGCTGCCGTTTGAACTGGACGAATGGAATGACCTTCGACTTTTCGCTGTCAGTGCGATCAACACTATCCAACTGAAGCGCTGTGTGCAGTTTCAGACGAGCATAGTAGGTCTTGCGCGCCTCCGGATTCACATGCAGCTCCGCTTCAAGCCGAAGAAAATCCGCTTCGGAGCAAACGCCATCGAGCAATTCATCAATGAGCTGATTCAGTTCTGCGCTATTCATGCTCGGGCATCCTTGAATTGAAGTTTCTGTTCGATGCAGGTTTGCAGGCGATTTCGCACCCGATGAAGGGAAACCTTCAACCCTCCGACGCTGCGTCCGACCTTGTCGGCATACTCCTGAAGCGAAGTTTCCCGAAAATAGCGCGACTGAATCAACTCGCGCTCGCCCGATTTGAGTCGTTCCAAACATCCGCGCAGTGCAAGTTGGCGTTCGGCAAGATCGTCGGCCTGCGTCGGCAATTCCTCCGCAATCATCTCTTCCAACTCGTCACTAAAAACGAGGCGTCGCGAGTCCTTGGCCTGACGTTTGCGATAGTTCAGGACCTCAAACCGGGCAATGCTGAAGATCCATGCCTTGAAGTTTGTTCCCAGCTCGAAGTCAGCCCGCTTGCGCCAGATGGTCGAATTGGCCTGCTGAGCCACATCCGCTGCGGCTGTATCCCCCGGCAAAAGTGAAACCACATAGAGCCGCAATGCCGCCTGATGCTCGGTGAGCAACGCAACAAACTCGGAATCTTGATCTGTCTCGGGTTGTTCCATGAGTGAACTCGACTGCAAATGCCGATCTCGAAACAAAGGTTAACAAGAATCTGAAAAAAATTGCGAGCGAGTTTCTGAACCCACTTCTACAACCGCCCACTCCGCTTCACTTCCAAATACGCATTCGTCAGCGCAATGGGGAGTTCCTGAGCGACGGCATCAATCGTGACGATTCCCTGACTGTGCAGCGTTCCAAAGACGTTGCGGCGCTCCTCCAGATAGTGATGGGTCGAGCCGTAGAGCAGGGCGTCATCCACTTTTTGAATCGGATTGGAAAGACAATCCTGGACCGACTTTTCGCGAAGGCTAGCCAGCATTACGAGATGACGCTGCGAAAGCGCTTGGAGGGATGGAATCACATCGCTGGCGTCTTCACTGCGCAAATTCGTGAGCACGACAACCAGGGCACGCCGCCGCTGGTAGGTCATGAGACGTTCTGCGGCTTCACCAAAATCCGAAGGTGCCTGGCTGGTTTGGTAATCGCACAAGTGATTGAGGATTGACGTCATTCCATGGGCACCTTTGATCGGGGGCAGCCAACGATTCGTGCCGCCAAAACTCAACACCCCCATCTTGTCGCCTTGCCGAAGCGCAATGAAGGCCATCAGCAACGTCGCATTCAGGCAATGATCGAACTGCGGCAGTTCGCCATCGAGCGCCCGCATCCGGCGCCCGGAATCAATCATCACGACCAGGTTCTGATCCCGCTGTTCGCGGTATTGCCGACTGATCAATTCCCTTCGTCTGGCGGTGGCTTTCCAATCAATCTGATTCAGCACGTCGCCATCCTGATAATCCCGCAGTTGATGAAACTCGCGGCTCATCCCCTGCCGGTTGCGATACTTGATGCCCGTCTTGGTCTCCATATGCTCCAGAGCCAACAGGCTGAATTCAATAATGGGCTCATAATTCGGATAGACCCGGATCGTCTCGGAATGGGCGGCATAGGTCGCGAGGTTCCAAAGCCGGAGGGGAGAGAGCCTCAATACGTGCGCCTCTCCAAATTCGAGTTGTCCCCGCTTGAGCGGCTTCAGCGAATATCTCATCCGCAAATATCCGCGCCGCGGAATTGCCCCCTTCCACGGCATTTGGTTCGTCTCGACTTCAGCGGGAATGCCGTCAAAGATCTGCACCCTTGCCTTGGTAAAGCCCTGATTCGTAATCGTCAATTCAACTTCCTGGGCCACACCAAGTGCAAATCGGGCAGGAACGGAGCGCGTGATTTTGAGTGAACGCTTTGTTGCCAGCGTTAGCATGTCCAGCAGCGATAGAAGCCCAACCACCACTCCTCCATAGAGCCAGAATGGCTCTAACATTGGCACAAACGAAGCACCAAGTCCGTAGAGCCCCCAGATCAAAATTAGAGTAAGTAAACCGGCAGTTGGTCTCATCAAATCAATCGATCGCTCAACCGCCTACTCTCTTGGAGGTGGAACGGTTTCTCCAATCTGGGCCAACACGTGATCGATGGTTTGGCCGCTGATCACCATCTCCGGGGAAAGCGCCACGCGATGACGCAGGACAGGAAGCACGGCTTGTTTGACGTCGTGCGGCGTGATGAAATCGCGTCCATCCATCACCGCGTAAGCTTTGGCGATTCGCACTAACCCGATGGCACCTCGTGTCCCCGCACCAAGGCCGACACCCTGGGCGGTTCGCGTTGCTCTGGCAATGTTCAGCGCATAACTGACCACCTCATCCACAGCTTTGACGCTCGCCACGTCATTCTGTGCACGAATCAAATCTTCCTTCCCACAAACCTGATCAACTTCTTCGGGACGCAATCCGCGTCCTGACGCACCGCTCGCCGACGCAGAGACAATCTCGTGCTCATTCTCCAAACTCGGATAGTCGATCAGCACCTTCATGAGAAATCGATCCAGTTGAGCTTCAGGCAACGGATAGGTTCCTTCTTGTTCGATCGGGTTTTGCGTCGCAATGGCCATAAACGGCGGATCGAGAACAAAGCTCTGACCATCAATCGTGACCTGCGCTTCCTGCATCACTTCAAGCAATGCCGACTGGGTTTTGGCGGGGGCCCGGTTGATCTCATCAGCGAGAAGCAGGTTGGCGAACACCGGCCCTTTTCGCACCGTAAACTCCTGGGCATGCATATCGTAGAGCGTGTGCCCGGTGACATCACTGGGCATCAGGTCCGGAGTGAACTGAATTCGTCCAAACGTGCCGCCAAAGGTGTTTGCCATGGCAACGACGAGGTGGGTTTTTCCTAGTCCCGGTTTGCCTTCGAGCAGGACATGACCGCCTGAAATCAAACAGGCGAGCACTTGGCGCACCACTTCGTCCTGCCCCAGAAAGACTCGCCGAACCTGAGTATGGATCCGCTCCAGAAGCGATGCGGTTTCGGCGAACGGATGCCCTGGTGTAACCGCAGTCGAAGCTACCGTCGCCGGAACCTGGGGAACCACGGGCGGGGACGATGGAGGAGGCGGCGGGGCGGCCGAGTTCTGGGGAGGTGTAGGTTCAATATCGCTCATTGGGAAAGATCAATTTTCTGGAGGTCACGCAGAAGGTCTTTCAGACGTTCGGCTCGTTTGACGGTCTCGGTCAGCATGGCGTTGCGCACTTTTTCAAGAGGCAACCCGCTCGATTCGGAGAGACTTGCCAGCATCTTCTCGAAATCAGGTTCTCCAAATGCGACCGTCTTCTGCTGGTAACGGCGGAGAATTCGTCGGCGGATTGGTCCTAACAAGGGCTCGACGGAGCGATGCGTCCACAGAAATCCTCCGCTCAAGGCAAGATGGGAAACAAATTCTCGAGGAGCCGCCTCCGGACTGGGTAATCTGGGACCGAAGCGCGGAATCCCGCGCCAGAGCCAGAAGATGAGAAAGACGAACAAGCTAAGCAAGGGCATCCATCCATACTTCCAAAGTAGAGCCCAGAAGGAGGTATGAGCGCTTCTCAGCAACCAAACCGCGGCGGCGCCGGATTGGAGAGTTACGACTCTCCAAAGAAACTCGGCGTGATCCTTGTCGCCAACATAGCGATTCCGCCACGGGTAGGAATCCGACAACAAGGTGAGTCGTCCATCCCCATAGGGGAAACTGGCAAACGAGTAGCCCGAATCCCCACCACTCTTGATGACACGCCCCTGCAACATCCATTCCGGATCAACTTTAAAGCCAGCACCTTTGGGAAGACTCACCTCCAACTTCTCCCCTTTGATGCGAATCGTTCTGGTCCATCGTTTGCGATCCTTTACCGTGATGCTCAGGCAATCCAGCAGCGGACTACCCGTTTCAGACGGCTTCTTTTTTTCGACTATCTCTTCTTCGTTTTCGGGTTCAGACCGGGCATTCCAGGCCCCGAGAAAGGAGCTTTGATCCTGATGAATATAGATGAGGTGCCCTCCCAGCTCAGCCCAGGATAGAACCCGCCAGGCTTCGTTCGTGCCCTCAATGGCAGATCGGGGAACCATCATCACCACCTCCGGGTCCGGTAGTTCCGTGAGGCTAAACTGGCGGCTCGCTTCAAGCCCCATCCCAGTCAGGAATCGCTCTGCCGCCAACAGGGGATTGACTCGGGCTTCGCCGCGATAGCCGAGTTCGACTTCTTCCTTGACCATGCCTTCCCGACATCCTGAGCCAAGGAATACCAGAATCCCTAGCGCGAATCCCCTCCCCCATTTCCCGAGAACCATTTTCGTCACGCTCTTCATTTGGCGCCCTTTCCCTGATTGAACTCAAATGGCCAACTCTCAAACAGTTCGCCAGCTTCAGAACCGGACGGAACCCGTTTCCCATAGGCAAGCGCAACCCAAACCCGGGTGAGTTTGGCAAAGTAATTCGCCTGGGCGTCAGCAGAGGCGAGTCGACTCCGTTCAAGACATTCATGCTCGGTGTCGCTCTCCTGAATCGGAACACTGCCCTGATTGATCATCCAACTGATCGCACCACGATAGAGCATGCTGATGGCTCCCTGCCGATCATTGGCCTCCCATAGGTTGCGGGCCTTGCCGACCACATCACGCGGAAGCGATTCACGCCGCACATTCATACCCATCACGGTTTTGGCCTTTGGTAGGGCTGGTGCTTCAACATTTCGGATTCCCAACCGCGCAATTCGAATCAAGAGCACGAGGATAAAGGCGATCCCTGCAACAATTAAACCTAACCGGATAAGAGCAGCTAAGCCCGCAGTTCCATTCCAAACCCAATCGAGGCTAAGCCAACCCAAATCCCTCTCCTTCTCGGATTCCGGTTGATGACGCCAACGGGTTGTCGTCCGAATCTCGAAGTCGTCGTCCGCAAGCACGGACATGATCACGTCCTTGGGATCCGCCGGGTTTTCGGTTCCATTCTCAGCCATGGCCGGGCAGATCCCCAACGTGAGGATCAAAACCAAGATGGGCAGCGCCTTCTGCAATCTGGAGCCCAGCCGACGAAAAGCGATCTCAACATCCCATCCTTCTATCTCGGTGCGGGTGTTCAGATAGAGTCCGAATCCCCCGCCCACAAAAAAGGGCGTAATGAGGCTGAGCGCCGTGAGATAAAGCCCGATCCAGGTCCAAACGAAGAAGCTTGGCGCTTCCCTTACCGTCTCGACAATTCCTCCTCCTCCGAAGAAATCGATGTGCGGCTGATACTGAGGCGGAATCATGAAATACACGAGGACAATGATCCCGAGCCAGATGGAATGAAGGAACAGCAGGCAGACGATCTGCATGACAAATGCGGTGCCGCCAGATCGGAGGGACAGAACCGCAGCACGATCAAAAAACTTGCGACCGCGTAACCCTTCCAACTGAGAAACTGACATGACGAGCGTTCGTTGCGCCGTAAATCGACGAATCAAGAGATCCATCAACAATCCACGAAACAGGAGCCGGAATGCACTTCTCAGAAACTCGCCCGTTCGCGGTGGATGGCCAAAGAGCGAATGGCTCAAAACGAACAACGGAACGCGCTCGTAGATCGGTTTGAGCCACCAGATCAGAACGATGGCGAGATCCAGCCGATTGTGGAAAACACCCAAGATCAGCGCCCAGATCGGAACCACGGAAAGGAGCCAGAAGCGTTGAATCAGTCCAAAATGCCGCCGGGTCAGTGCCCATCCCAGATCCACCGCTTCCCAATCACTTCGCGGCCGAATCACCGCCGTCAACTTCTCAAGCTCCACGTGGTGCCCCCCTTCCTGCCAACAGCAGATACGCGGCCGTCACCGTCACGATGACCACCCCGAAGGTGTATTTCACGTTTTCCGGAAACGCGACCGGTGACCAAAACCCTTCAATAAAGGCGGCAAATGTCGTCATGAAGACCGCTCCAAACAAAAGTCGGATCGCCACTCGCCCGGCACGGACCAGCGCATCTTTCCGTGAGTAACGGCCCGGCTTGATCATGGCAAAGCCAATCTTGAACCCTGCCATCGCCGCAAAAATCATTCCGATCAGCTCTGGTGTGGCATGGCCGCTCGTCCAGTTCAGAAACTTCATGGGATCACCTGCCTGAATCAAGTATCCGGTCGAAGCTCCAATCGCCAGGCCATTGAAGACGACAAAGAAGATTGTGCCCAATCCAAACAACATGCCTCCCGCAAAAATGCGCAGGTCAATGCCCACGTTATTGCGAATGTAGAAACCGAACATGGCGAAGTTCGAGCCGAAGCTGTCCCGGAGATCCGACACCTCCGAATCATGACCAAACCCGATTTGTAGCATCCGCATCGTTTCGGGAGAAAGGATCGACTCAACCCAGCGTTGATCGACATAGCTGGAAGCCACCATCGCGCCAAATGGCGCCCAGAAGAGCAACATCGCCAGCCAGAACAGGCGCCACTCGGTACGAACCAACCGTGGCAATCCCGA
>JBCDHN010000049.1:0-9177 GCA_038749915.1 Verrucomicrobiota bacterium
CCTGGCCGCAATCGCGGTTCTCGGGTGACGCGATGATGAAGACGGATCTCCATCATCTCTTCGCGGCCTACTCGCGCATCAACAATGATCGATCGGCCAAGGCGTTTGGCGAGATCCCTGACACCGATACAAAACGGTGGTGGGCGGGCACAGCTCCGACGCCATCGATGCCTCGTTATCAGATTGATCGCTACAGTGAATCAACGTCATCGTTGTTCGAACCTCGCGAGGCGCACAAAGGAAATGTGGCCCGTTCACTCTTCTATTTCCGAACGATTTATGGTGATGAACAGATTGATCTGGAATGGTTTGATTTGCAAAAGCCAACGCTCCGCCATTGGCATCGAATCGATCCTGTGGATCGTGAGGAGCGTTTGCGGAGTGCCGCGATCCGTGAGCTCCAAGGGAACGAGAATCCCTTTGTGCTCGATTCTTCGCTGGTGTGGCGAGCATTCCCAAAACACCTCGACCGAGGAGCAACTAGCAAGTGAGACTCAACTGTCCAGGCTTAACCAATCCCTCAACGTTTCGGGTGTTCCCAGCCTAACGGAGAAGACGCAGCACGCCGGACACTACCGCGGAACCGACGCGATCAAGTTGGGGCTGGGCAGGGTTCGTGAATGCGGGCTCATCGGTCAGCAAATAGGGGGCGATCAGATATTCCGGGATAAAGACGAAGCGCGCCATTTCATCCGGTCGGTAAACCGCGGCAACAGACCGACTCTGGCCATCCAGTTCGATCTTCGCTAGAGGTTCGATTTCCTCTCCCAATTCCTCCTTGAGCTGGTAGGGACACTTGGGCTTTTGCCATCCCGAACTGGTGTCGGGATTGTGAATGAAGTGAAACGCTTTTTCCCCGATTTCTTCGGCAAGCGGACCGGAGAAGCGCACCTTTATCGCGTCGATGATATCGACATTCTTCTCTCCGTAGCCGGAGGAAACCGGCAGCGTCCCGGGGTCGGCTTTCGTCAGTGCCTGTGAAAGCGGACCAAGGAGACCACGATGCTCGCCACCGATGAGAAGAAGATTGCCACCAGCGTCGGTATAGGTCCCGAGGGCATGAACCAGCTTTTCGTGGCGCAAACCGCCGGAGCAAAGAATGACCATCGAGGTGCTCTTTACGCTCAGACTCCTGTCAGGTTCACGTGCGTCGATCACGCGGAAGGGAATCTTCGACTCCTGCAGTTCACGAAAAATGGCGGAGGCGAGAAAGCGGCCACCGAACGAAAGCCCGCCTTGGTTCATACTGATGGATGGCTCCACCACGACGCCCACCGCCGGAACGTCAGCGTCAGCCTGAAGTTGCAGCCAGGGAGCGTAAAGCGCATCGGCTGCGAGGGGTCGGGCTGCCACGAATTTCTCATGTCGTATCTTGTGTTCCGCGAGAAGCTCCGGTGTGATTTTCGGATCGGGTTTCCCCTCGTTGATGAGAGCCCAGGCGGTCGTGATTGCTCCCAGTGACGCCTTCACGGCATGAGCGCCAAGCTCGGCCATGGCGAGACGGGAGTTCTCAAGAACGTCGTCAGTCACCTCGGGATTGAAGGCGGAAGCGATGCGCACGCCGCGTTCGGTCATGAACTGGTTTGCCTTGAGGCCGTGCATCATGATTTCGGCGAGAGCCTCCTGCGGCTCTTCGCTGAGGTAGTTTGGAAGCTGCTCACCCAATGTTTCCATCACGAGGGCGTTTTCCTGCGGAGTGCGGCAGAGCTCGCCGAAGTCGAGCATCCCGGCCTCCCCAAACGTCATCCCGTAGCCACCTTTAAACGCATAGGTGAGGTAGTGAACGAGCGGATCGTGATTGCAAGCGGCTTCATCCGCCAGGGTATGGGCAAGACAGGCGCCCCAGAACGCGATGCGGCTTCCGTCACGATCTTTCAAAGCCCGGTGGAGCAGGATGAAATTGACCGCTTGTCCCTTTGCTGAATGAAGAGCGTAGGGCGTGTTGATGTCGTGCGAGGACAGAGTCACCAAGTCCTGTGGAGCAATCGGCCGGCCCTTTTTGCGTTCGTATTCGGCCCAGGGAGTGAAATCGTCCGGCGCATGCGATTCCTTGACGAAGGCTTTGCGGTCCTCTGCGGAGAGAAGCGTCTTGATGTCAGCGGGAAGCCGATCGAGTGCGATTCGGTTGATATCGTCGTGTCCCGGGCCCCAGGCAAACAAGCCTCCGCCGCTCCCGAACAAGGTGAGAACCGAAATGATGAAACGGATGAGAAGATGGCTGCCGGAGAATCGCTTTTGCATATTGCGGGAAGTTCAATCGGAAAGGTATTATTGATACACCTTCCGATCCATTACCGTTCCATCCAGTCCCTTGATCTCGACCACCATCTTCGCCGGATTTTTCGTGAGTGTTAGAAGAATGTAACTGTCAGCACCTTTCAAGAACACCGACTTGGGATCTGGATACTGATTAGCTCTACCATTGAGCGCACTATTATAATACGTGAAACCATCGACCTCGGCACGCTCGGCGTAATAACCAAATCCTGTGATCGCAATCGTCCCCTTGCGAAACATGGAATGCCATGCGCCCTGCGCTTGCGTGCGCATCGACGCGTTCCGCTCGTTGTAGAGTGTCACGACGAACTTCCGGGTCTGGTCGTGCATCAATTCATCATACCAGCGGAATTGCTCTGAGTCTTTCCCGAACGCATAACAGGACTGCCAAGTGGTGCCCAAATCCGAGATGTGATGCAGATCAAGAGCTGCAAAGCGAACCTCGAATCCGGGCACGTCAAAATGCCACTTCCATTCATCTCCCGGCAACTCGAAAAATTGGCGAAAGGCCGTAGCTTCGATATCGTAAACCGATTCCTCGGGCGGCTTGCGGCCCCGTGGCCTCATCTCCTTATCGTGGTTACCAAGGACGGGCATGAAAGGCACCGACCGGAACAAGTTGGGGTAGCGGTCAATGAGTCGGCCGTAGGGCTCAACGCATTCTTTGTTTCCGGGGCCACAAAGCTGATGCGTGTTGGAAATCTGATCGCCTGCGGTAAGCAGCAGATGGACGTCATCGCTCTTGATGGCAGACAAATCGGGCAGGCCTTGCCAGTCGGACGCAACGGCGACTCGCAGTTCGTCAGCCGGATACGCCTTGAAGGTGGCATCTTTCGATGACTGGCTGCCGGTCTGGACGGAGTAATGATAGACGCCACCTGTTTCTTCCAGTGGGATTTCGACATGGTGGATCGTTGCGTTGTTGGAGACTCGAACTTCTTGTCCATAGTTCGCTGTTCTGCCGAAACGAACGATGGAATCACCCGGATCTTCCGTCATCCAGTTGACCACGAGTTTGCCAGGATCGTGCGAACGATGCCCCAGCCAGATGCGATCAATGCCGGGGCGACTGGCAGCACTACTGGCAGGAGGGGTTGGTTCGTCAGCATTCAGCGCCGCCAGAGGCGCAAGCATCAGGGCGGCGAACAAGAGTAGCGTGTGTTTCATGGAATGCACAGAAGTTGATTTGCCGAATCCGCAAAAAAGCAACGACGTCCGATAAATTCCGTTGGGTTTGGCAGCGATGGTAAACCATTCGGGCGCGACAACAAACTATCATGAAGAGTCTTTATATCTCTATACCATGATCCGACTGATGGCTACTGTGCGACTGGGAGCTTTGCTACCCATCGGGCTCCTAACCAATCCACTTTTCAAGTTCGATTTGTAGAACTTCGAATAGCCGCTCCAAAAAATGATTGAGCTAGCTGCGTGAGTGGGCTCAGACTTGATCAAGCAACCCTGCGTCCCCAGGCCGAGCTTACCTCGGACATGGGTGGGCCAAACAGCAAACCCCTATCACTACCAGAATGCCCCCCCATTTCAGTGTGTTCCTCATTCTCGCCCTCGTCTGCGCCTCGCTCTCGCAATTGGAAAGTGCCAATCCTCCGGTAGAGAAACCAAACATCGTCCTGATTCTCTCCGACGATCTGGGCTATGCCGACATCGGCGCCTACGGCAACGAGCTGAACCAGACTCCTAACCTCGACCGCATGGCTGAGGAGGGGCTACGCTTCACCGACTTTCACTCCAACGCTGCGAATTGCTCACCGACGCGAGCCGCGATCCTGACGGGCCAGTATCCACAACGATGGGGAATCGACGGCGCGCTGGGAGAGGGCGCGGAGGGGCTTTCGAAGCGTGCCGTCACGATTGCCGAGCGTTTGCGGGAGGTCGGCTACGCGACCGCATTGATGGGCAAATGGCACCTCGGATACGAACCGGTCAACGGGCCGACACGGCAGGGATTCGACGAGTTTGTCGGTCACCTGCACGGGGCGACCGATTACCTTTCGCGAGTCGATCGATATGGCAGAAGAGATTGGTGGCAAAACGAAGAACCGCTCGAAGAGCAGGGACACAACACCACGCTCATCACCAAGCATGCAGTGCGCTTTATCAAAGAACACGAAGGCGAGCCGTTTTTTCTCTTCGTTTCCCACTCGGCGATCCATTTTCCCTGGCAGACCACCGCCGACAAAGCCCACCGCGTTCCCGGCAAGCGCTACGAGGGATCCGTGGGGAAACTGGGTCCACACGCCAGAGGTCCGCTGCAGCCGGTGGTACAGGGCATGATCGAAGAACTCGACGCCAGCGTTGGCGAAATCATGGCTGCGCTCAAAAATCAGGAACTCGAGAAGCGAACCCTGGTCTTCTTCACATCGGACAACGGAGGGATCGTCACGCTGAAAGGTCTGCCCCCGACTCCGAAAAACCGAATTTCCGACAACTCGCCCTGGCGCGGGCAGAAACATGGACTGTATGAGGGTGGTCACCGAGTTCCGGCGATCGCGTGGTGGCCGGGCATGATCCAGGGCGGCGATGTTTCCGACTCCTTGAGCCTAACGATGGATCTTTCGCCGACCTTTCTGGAGTTGGCCGGACAAGGCGCCAGCAAGTCGGAATCGGATGGACTTAGCCTAAAGCCACACTTGCTGCACAACGAGCCTTTGCCGGAGCGTACTGTCTTTTGGAAAGGCAGCCGCCAGGAGCAGGAAGCTATTCGTTGGAAGCAGTGGAAACTCGTTCGCCACCAGGGCCGCGTGGAACTCTTCAACCTCGAGGAGAACCCGGCGGAACTGCCGGGGAAGAATTTGGTCGGCGATCGCCCGGACATCGCCAACCAGCTTCTCGATCGATTGCGAAAGTGGGAAGCTTCGGTTTCTGCTTCTGAACAAGAGACGGAAACAAGCGATCCCGCTTCTCCGATCATGCTCGCCGGGGACTGGGTGCCGCATGATCCTCACCAGATCGACTACGCAAAGCTTCCCCGCGTCGCTGCCGAGCATGCCATCATCAGCGACGTCCGCGATCAGGCCGGCACCCGGGTGCATCAGCATGCCTACCTTGCCCATCATGACGGCCGCTTCTGGGCGATGTGGAGCGATGGTCCCGGCTTACCCCGGCGAGGCGCGACACCGGAGGAGCACCGCAACAAAGTGCCCGGTCATGATCAACCCGGCACCCGCAACTCCTATGCGACGAGCGAGGATGGCCTGCACTGGTCCGAGCCCGCCGATCTGACCGGCCCACCCCGAATCGAGAATTTCGGATGGATCGCCCGCGGACTGTGGAAACGCGATGGTGAACTTCTCGCGCTCGCGAGCCATTTCAATGCGCCCACTTACGATGGGCCCGGCTTGAGCCTTGAGGCTTTTCGCTGGAACGGGACAAAATGGGATGCCCACGGCACGGTCCTCGACGATTCCATGAACAACTTTCCTCCCAAGCGCCTTCCTTCGGGGGAGTGGATGATGACTCGTCGCGATCACCAGAGACAGGTCTCGGTCATGATTGGTGGAACCAAGGCCTTCAATGATTGGCAGATCCACCCCCTGGCCGCCTACGACGGCAACGGCCGTCCCGAGGAGCCCTATTGGTACATCCTCCCCGATGGCGAAACGATCGTCGGCCTGATTCGTGACAACGGTCGGTCGAAGTTCCTGCTCCGAACCTTTTCCCGGGACGATGGCAAGACCTGGAGCAAGATGCAGCGCACCAACTTTCCGGATGCAACCAGCAAGTTCTTTGTCCATCGCTCCAGCCGTGGATACTATGTGATGGTGTCCAATGCCAATCCCCGGAAACGTGATCCCCTCACGCTCGCTATCAGCGAGGACGGCCTCGTCTTCACCAAGCTCTTCTGGCTGATTGGCGGGCGACACATCGACTATCCCCACATCATTGAGCACGATGGCCATCTCCTGGTCGCTTTTTCCGGAGCAAAGCAGACGATGGAAGTGATGAAGGTGTCGCTCGACGAGCTGGAGCGCCTCGAAATGCCGGAGTCGGTTGAGCTGGCGAACCGGAAAGGCAGCAGTGCCGCCACTCTCTCCCGCTTCGTCCTGCGCAACGATGAAGAGTTTTTTCGGGGGAGCGAAAAATAATTCCGGTAAGTCTTCCATTGCGCGACGTTTACCAGTGAATGGAAGACGGTAAGCCCCCAGAGCACATGGACGATGAGCCGATCGCGGAGTTCGTCTCACTGCTGACTGCGGCGCAAAGCCAGCTGCTGGGTGTGTGTAGGGTTCGAATCCACATCCCGAGTGGCCCATGAGATCATCGCTTAATCTAGAACACTTTTTTGATGCGGAAGCTCTTTGCGTTTTCGCGCTTTCCGGAGACGTGAAGGTGAATTCCGGTGTTGGTCATCGCACCCATCCCTCAAAAAGTTCGAAAAATTCTGGGGAAATTGGCTTCCGCCGGATAATTCAAGGGTAGAACGACCATGGATGACGCTGAACCTCCAACCCCCGCCTCTGACGATGAGCAGTTTGTGACGCTGCTGACCTCTCATCATGAACGGCTTCTGGGGTTTGTGAAAACCCTGATTCCAAATCGCGCGGATGCGGAGGATGTATTTCAACGTGGCACGGTTTCGCTTTGGCAAAAACACGGCGAATACGACCCGAAACGGCCCTTTTTTCCCTGGGCTTGCCGGTTTCTCCATTTTGAAGTGCTGAACTATCGCAAGCGGATGGCGCGAGACCGGCTCTGTTTCTCGGAAGATATTCTCGAAAAACTGGCGGAAGAGCAGGTCGAGCAACAGCCCCTTCTCGACGCCAGAAGAGAAGCTCTTGATCTGTGTATTGATAAGCTATCGCCCCATGAACAAACCATTCTGAATCGCCGATACGGGGAAAAAGGTTCCATATCGAGCCTGGCGGAAGATCTCGGAGTGACGTCGAAACAACTCTACAAAACGCTCGAACGCATCCGCAGGAATCTCAGCCTTTGCCTGGATCGAACCACCGCAGCCTCATGAACAATTTCGAGAAGTTGGTGGCCTTGCTGGAAGGAAATCTGGCGCGGGACGAGTTTGCCGAACTTGAGGAAGCGATGCGTCACGATCCAACTTTGCGCCAGGAATGGATCCGCCTCCAGTCCCTGGAAGGAGAACTTGAACAGCGTTTTTCCGGCTCAACAGCAACCGCTCAACGTCAAAGCCATCCTCCGGGTCATCTTCTTGCCTTGGCAGCGGTATTTGCAGTTTCAGCGCTGCTCATCGCGCTCTTTCTTTTGGCGCGCGAGCCAGCCTCCACTTATGCACCCGCTGATCTCAGTGGACTGGAACCTGTCGCAATCATATCAGCGATCGAAGAGGTGAAGTGGCAAAAGGGTGAGCAGGCTTCGTTATCCGTGGGCAGCCTTGTCAAACCGGGTGTGTTGATGCTAGAGAGCGGAAAGGTGAAACTCGACTTCTTCTGCGGGGCTGCCGTGGTTCTCGCCGGACCGGCTGAGTTGCAGGTTCTTAGCGAAAAGCGCGCTTTTCTTCTCCATGGAAAGGCGGCGGCAACAGTTCCTCTCGCGGCGGTCGGTTTTACGATTCGCACCCCCGACGCGGCGGTGGTCGATCTGGGGACGGAATTCGCGGTGGCTGTAGATAAGCAGGGAGAGAGCTTCGTTCATGTCTACGACGGCGAGGTCAGGGTATCGCTTCTGGGAGATGACGGAGCCACGCGAAGCAGTTCACCGGTGACGACAGGAGATTCCCTGCAAGTGCAGCCGAAGGCAGCGAGATTGACGCCGACTTTGCTGAAGGGGAATGAGTATTTGCCTGCTCCGCCTCCATTTGGTCTCGATGGTTTACAGGTTCCGGATTCTTATCGGGAGATGGTGTTGAATGCTCAGCCCGTCGGTTACTGGACATTTGATGCAGATCTGAAGAACGAAGCTTCCGATTCGTGGACAGTCGAGGCTGTAGGACCGGGAGTTTCCCTCTATCGTGGGGCGGTTCTGTTCGAACAAGTCGCTGGAGAGATCAGCTGCCTTCGCTCGACCGAATTGCTGCCGCAGATTGAAGACAGCAACTATACCATTGGGATGTGGGTAAAACCGGCAAGTATCCACTACGCCACTCTTGCCGCAATATGCACGGATCAATTCGTTGATCGGAGCAGTCCACACCATCTCTCGGTGATTGAACTGATGCATAACTCCCATCTCATCCATCCACCCAACAGCATTCGTTTTTTGAATCGCTGGGAAGAGGACGAAGTCAACGTATTCTCCAGCCGACCATTTGTTCCCGGCAAGTGGCATCACATCGTTGCCGTTAAGGATGAGGAACACTCTGCTATCTATTTGAATGGCCATTTGGTGACACAGGCAAAGGTCACCAGTCAGCCGGATGACCAGCGCTTCCGACTCGTGTTTGGACAGATCGATCATTTGCGTAGCAAACGCCAACTGCACGGACTTATGGATGAAGTTGCGTTCTATCTGCGAGCATTAAGTGAAGAAGAAATCGCAATGCAGTTTGAGACAATGGCGGCGGCCAATCCCTTGCTATTCAACTACTAAGATCATGACATTTGAACTCCACAGTAGATACAAGACAACGCTCTGGGCAGCCTTCTGCCTGAGCATTGCTTTTCCGGCGAATGCCGAAGTGGATTTTGCTCGCGATATCCAACCGATCCTCAATGCAAAGTGCACCGAGTGTCATGGCGGGGTAAAGGCTGCTGGCGATGTCTCCTTTGTCTACGAAGAGAAGGTTATCAACTTTGAAGGGGATTCAGGTTATCCCGTGGTCAAGCCGGGAGATGTGGAGGAATCAGAACTCTATTTCCGGATCACCACAGATGATGAAGATGAGCAAATGCCGCCCGCCAAGGATCATGCACCGTTGTCGAAAAGCGAGGTCGCCCTGATCAGAGAATGGATCGTAGGCGGGGCGAA
>JBCDHN010000050.1:0-9146 GCA_038749915.1 Verrucomicrobiota bacterium
CTTAAACCGCCAACCTTGATCCTACTCCTACTCTTCCCCTTAATCTGTCCGGATGAAGATTGTGATTAGGATCAAGAGTAAGGCGCAAGTTCGCTTTCGTGTCATCTTGAGCCTGTCGAAGGATGACCCGACTTGCGTGCCCTTGTCGAAATGCGAATGACCGGGCTTCCGCTAGTAGGGTGGAAACCAGACGTATTGGAAGAAGTAAACCAGGACGCCGGTGATCGAAACAAAAAGCCAGATCGGATAGGTCCTCCGGGCGCGGCGTTTGTGGATCTCGAAGTTTTGGCGGATTGCCGGAATCACGGTGGTGATGATCATGGGTAGGTTGACGATCGCCAGAATGATATGGGGAATGAGAATGGTGAGGTAGATCCCCCGAACAAGGGGCTCCATGTGATCCGAGGGACGGGTGCTGTGGTAAAGCTTGTGGACCACATAACACGCCAGAAAAATCGTGGAAACAACGAGGGCAGAGATCATCAAACCACCATGCGCTTTCCGCTTCCCGTTTTTGATGCAAACCAACCCTGTGATCAGCAACACAGTTGATGTCGCATTGAGAAAGGCGTTGAGGGCAGGAAGATCAGCAGTCGTCATTGATTGGAGGCAAGCGATGGGGTCTCATTGTCCAAGATGTAACGGATGTCGGCCTTCAATCGCTCAATATTTTGTTCGGCAAATTCGGGCTGCGGATGGAGAAGCGCATAGTAACCGCGAATGTTCGCTTTCCCGTCCACCAGAACCACCCGCATGTCGTGCACGAACCGGATCGCCGGGTTGTCGACTTCCTTCGTCGGGCTCATCTGGAAAAATTCGAGCATGTATTGCTGAATCGGCTCTTTGTCTCCGGTCAAATACCACCAGTCATCAATTCCGACTTCGAGGCGGTTGAGAAATTCGTCTGTCATTTCCGGAGTGTCCCCTTCCGGATCAACGCTGAAGGAAACCAGTTGGAAGCGCGGATCCTCACCAAACTCATCATGGATCCCGCTCAGCTTTTCCGCGATTCCGCTGCATCCCATCGGACAGGTGGTGAAAAGATAGCTTGCGACATAGACCTTCCCTTTCAGCGAGCTGAGTCGCGCGCGATTTCCGTCGCGATTCACGGCCTCCAAGTCTTCCTCAAGCTTGTTCAGATAGGGAGGACGCGGATCCAACACTTCCGCTTTCTGGCGGAGACTGTAGTTGTAGGCGACGACAATCCCTCCCAGCATCACTCCTACAACGAGCCAGATGGACCAAGGATTGATTCGCGGTTTGTCAGCTGTTTCCGGTTCGGACATCGCGACTGTTTACGCTCGGCGAAGCCCAATGGCAACCCTTGCCTCACCGCCAGGATCGAAACGGTTCTTCAGGCGGTGCGCTCGGTTCGCATCGCCAAACTCCCCAGAAATCCCGCACCAAAAGCAGTCGCGATTCCCAACGGCGCATACAGCAAACCGCTCATGTTCGTGAAATAACGGGCCCAAACCAAGACCACGACTCCAAGAGCGGCTCCCACGACCGCCCCCTTGGAGTTTCCCTTCCTGGTAGACATCCCGAGCAGGAAGATCCCGCAAAGGGGTCCCATCACAAAACCAATGATCGTCAAAAAGGTCTTCCAGGCCGACTCGATATCGCCCCAGGCCAAAATCAGGGCGAAAAGCGTCCCCAAGCCGCCAAGGATCATGGTCAAAATTCGGGCAAGTCTCAAATATTCCTTCTCAGAGCCTTTCCAACCAAGCCGTCGGAAAAAGTCCGTCACGATGGAAGTGGAAGTGCTGTTCATGCTGGTCGAGATGGTCGATTGCGCCGCGGCGAACACCGCTGCAATCACGATCCCCGCGATCCCAACCGGTAATTCCCGCGAAATGAAGAGCGGAAAAATGGAATCGGTTTTGAAGGTGGGATCGATGGCTTCGGGATGCGATTTGTAGAACGCATAAAGCGCCGTCCCCAACCCGAAAAAGAGAATCGTGGCCACGCCTGACATGGCCGCGTTCAACCAGACGGCTGACTGGGCTTTCTCCCTGCTCGGCGTCGATACATAGCGCTGCACCACCGCTTGATCCGAACTGTAGGGAATGATTGAACTTCCCAATCCTCCTAAGACAATAACCCAGAAGGCACTTGTCATGTAAGATGTCGTACTCCAGTCAAAGTCAGCCCATCGCAACTTTTGATCCTGGGTTGACACGGATTGCAATTCGCCCCATCCGCCATCGAGGCCCGCCACCATGATCCCGAAACTGAGCAACGCCCCACCGATCAAGACGATCGCCTGAACTGCATCGGTCCAGACCACCGCCTCGAGTCCGCCTAACGTGCAATAAGCGATACTGAGGATCCCCATCACGAGAATGCAGGCTTCCAGCGAGAGCGGGGTGATCGCCGCCAGCGCCAGGGCGGGGAGATACATCACAATTGCCATCCGTCCGATTTGGAAGAGCACGAAGGAAGCACTTGCAAAGAGCCGAATCGCCAGATTGAACCGTTGTTCGAGATACTCGTAGGCTGATGTCGCATTGATCTCCCGGAAGTAGGGGATGATGCGAAATACGACGAGCGGTGCGCAGATGAGGATCCCGGCATTGATCAACACATAAACCCAGTCCGTGGCAAAGGCACGAGCCGGCAGGGCAATGAACGTGATCGAACTCAACAAGGTGGCGAAGATGCTCAGCCCAGCGACCCAGGCGGGGATTCGTTGTCCTCCCCGGAAGAAGTCGTCCGTATTCTGGTTTCGCTTAGAAAAGAAAAATCCGATTCCCATCACCGCTCCGAGGTAGAGAACGATCGCGACCCAATTTCCCGCCGCAAAGGTGATGACGGACTTCCGAGGCTCGATCACCCAAACGGATCGGGTTCGAACCCGCGGACGAATTTCGCCGCTTGCGAGGATCGTTCGATCGCCCCATTTCACAGCATGAGTCGTCACCGCATTCAACGGCATCTCTCCTGCCTCGATCCAGGTGTTGGTGATCGTGTGATAGGCGAAGCTGGTACGCGGAAATCCGGGATGTGCATCTTTCAACTCGTCAGACTGAGCAAACAAGGATCCATCCGCCCCGCCCAAGGTAAAAATGTGGCTTTGGCCAATGGCTACTGCGGTCCCGGCGGCTTGTGGTTGAGGAAGCGAAGCACGTTTTCGCCAAGGTTGATCGGCCCGGGCCGGACCGTATTCATAGACGTCCTTGAGAAATCGGACTTCACCATTTTCCGCAATATGCCTCCCTCCGATGAGATACAGGCAGTCTTCGCGGCCATTATTCTGCGCAACGAGGGTACTGAACGCGCGGGCTGGGCCCGGCCAGGGTTCCAGTGCCTTCCAGTGAAACGCCTTGGGGTCTTCCCGCTTCGACCAATCCAGACACCACAGTTGGTTCTGTGCTGTTTCGAGACCCAACGCGCGGGTTCCGCCAGCCACATAGATTCGATCCCCAAGAACAGCGGCGGCGCTGTAGCAGAGAGGATGGGGAAGCGAGGGCAGCGGCGAAGTTCCGCCATCAGCACGTAGCAGAAAAACGTCCGCATAGACCTGGCTTGGGTCATTGCCACCGATGCAAACGACACCCTCCGGCAGGCTCACGCAGGCTCCATAACCCAGGTGGCGGGGCAGCTTCCCCACCCTGCTCCATTCGGCGTTCTCATCACCCAGATCCAAGGCGAAGATCGCCTGGTGCCAGAACTTTCCATTTTCCCAAACCGGCTCGGGAAAATTCGCTCCCCCAGCGACCAGCAATTGATTCTCATGAACTCCCGTAAAGGGTCCGGCAACTCCCAGTTGGCTGGGCAAGGGCGGAAGAGACTTCCATTCCAGAGGATGTTCCGCATTCGCGCCAATCGCCAGCCATCCCAACCAACACGCAACGAAGCAAACTCCTCTCATGCAGCTTTCTTTTCGGCACCCTTCACAGCCCAATTGTCAAAACCCAGCTCATCGAGGGCAAGATCAATTTTCCGCTCTTGATCAGAACTCAGCTGGTTCATGGGAAGTCTGCGTGGTCCACAATCCAGTCCCAAACGCTTCATGGGATACTTGAGGGCCGCTTCTCCACCAATACCTAGAATCCTGTGAATCATCGCTACCGACGTTTCCTGAAGACGACGGGCTTCCTCCAGATTTCCTTTCTCAAACTCTCCAACGATCCGTTGATACAGCGCAGGCGCCAGATTGTAGGTGCTTCCCACGGCTCCTTGCGCACCAACCGCAAGACCGGGAAGCAGCATCTCGTCTCTCCCAAAAACGAGATCGAATCGCCCATCATCCAAAGACTGGCAGGCACTGAACTTGCTGAGATCGGCGTCGGTGAACTTCATGCCCCGAAGGTTGGCAATCGATTGTTTGCCCTGAATCAGAAACTCGATGGGATCAACCGCCAGCCCGGTGAGCCCGGGCATATGGTAGTAATAGAACGGAAGCGACGAGGCAGATTTGGCAACCTCCTTGAGAAAGGCAACGAGGGTTTTGGTATCCTCAGGCTTGTAGTAGTAGGGCGCGATGGCGGAAATGGCGGTGGCTCCAAACGCGACAGCGTGTCGTCCCAGGTCCTGAGCATCGCTCAAACAGGTATGGCCCACGTGAACCACCGTCCGAATTTTCGCGTTGGCCGCTTTGAGATAAGCCTCGGTCACCGCTTTGCGCTCCGCGATCGTCAGCGACGGACCTTCGCCCGTACTTCCGCAGATATAGATTCCAGACACGCCATTCTCAATCAGATGCTCGGTTAGCTTCGGAATCAGCTCCAGATTCACCTCGCCGCGCCGATCAAAGGGAGTGAACGTCGCGGCGATGATTCCGGTGAGAGGATCTGAGAGGTCGGGAGGGGATTTCATAACGACTTCCAGCATTTCCCATGCAAGGCGATCTGGCTTTTACTAGAAACCACTGGTAAATGTTTACCAACCATGGAGCTTCGAGTTCACGCCCGGTCAGTCAAAACACGAAGAAGCGGCCCGGAACCCTATCGGGCGACCAGGCTGACGTTCTTGCGGCTTGCGAAGGGGCGGACGAGATGGACGATCGACGGGGCACCATTCGAGCTTCACGAAGGTGACGTGCTGGTGGTCAAGCCGGGCCAGATCTTCAGTGGAATCGAATCTTCCGAGCAGGTCGCGATTCGCGTCGAACAGGTAGAGTTCGAATGGGATTCCGAAGAATCAAAGCCGGAAGCTGGCCTCGTCATTGGCATTCCTTTTCAACCAGACCAGGCCGCGTTGCTCGCCAGTCAGCTCCGGGAAGTCGCCTCGCCAATTGTCTCCAATTCCGCCGGAATGGATCTCCTCTTTGCCGAGCTTCTTCAGAGTTCGGACAAGGATGAACCGCTGGTCGAGCTTCAATTTCAGTCCTGCGCGGCCCACCTGCTCACCTCGATTTGCGTGGCTCTCGGCAAACAGCAAACCGCGCGCCGAAATCCCACGGCCTCGGAAACCGAACAGCGGGTCATTCGATTCTTGTCAGCACTCGAGGCTCGTTGTGAGCAAGACTGGACTCTATCGGACTTGGCGGATGAGGTTGGTCTGAAACGGTCGCGATTCGGCGTGATTTGTCGTCAAATTACCGGGGAAAGCCCGAGCACTTATCTCAATCGCCTGCGGATCCGGCGAAGCCGTCGCTTGCTGCGAAGCACCGCACTTTCCATCACTGATATTGCCTTCGAGTGCGGCTTCAACTCGAGCCAGTATTTCGCCAAACTATTTCGCCAGTTTCAGGGTCACGAGCCGACCCATTACCGCGAAATCGCAAAGGGGATGAAGGAAGGGGACGGCATCCGATATCTCAAAGGTGATTCCGCCCGAATCGTGGCGTTTGCCGATGAAAGAGTGGGTGAGGGAGACTTTTCGATTGAGGGAACCATTGCTCTCGACCGGCTCGGCGGCACGGCTGCTTCGCTCGAATTCGGCGGGGATCGCTTTGGCTTCGATGGGCGCGAAGGGCGTTTCTTTCTCGAAGGAGAAACGCTGGGGAGGGTGCAGTTTTTTCAACGCAACGCCGGGATCATCCGCGAAGAAGTCCCGTTTTCCTTTGCGCTGCAACGAACCGGCGAACAGCTGCAAATCAGGCTGAACGAGCAAGTCATCGCGAAACTTCCTGACAATCCGAAACGATCCATCGGGCGGATCGGGCTGCGTCCGCTGCGCAACGGCATTCATCTTTCCCGATTTTTGATCAACGGAACCCACGCGAGTTTGCGAGAGTCCACCTCCCGCTGATATGGTAAACATTTACCACTGGCAATCGATTATCGCTGATCCCGGCAAAAACGGTTTTATCCTCAATCTCGATCATGAAACAAAGCCCCATCCTCGTTTCCCTCATCTTCGCTTCCGTGGTCCTCGCGGAAGAGAAACCCGATCTTCCCATTCTGGATCTTTCTGACCAATCGGAACGTCACATCATTATTTCAGCTGGAACCGAAACGGTTTACCAGGGTCATCCAACGACCTTGCTGATGCCTGACCAAACGACGATGTTCGTGGTTTGGTGCATCAACCACGGAGGAGCGGCCGGGCCGATGGCGAAGAGCACCGATGGCGGACTGACCTGGATGCGGTTGGATGACGAGCTGCCTCCCGGTTTCAAGACGCATCAGAATTGCCCGAGCATTTATCGGATGGTGGATTCGGAGGGGAAAGCCCGGCTTTGGGTGTTTTCCGCGGCACTTGGCACCCGGGCAGGGCCGGGCATGCCGAGCATCATGAGCGAGGACGATGGCAAGTCCTGGAAAGAGATGCCGCCTCTGAATTTCCCGTGTGTCATGACATTCAGCAGCATCGTCAGGTTGAAGGACGGGCGCTATCTTGGGCTTTTTCATCGCGGTCCGGACGGTAAGGATCGGCCGCCCCTCGAAGTGCTCCAGACGATCACGGCCGATGGAGGCTTCACGTGGACGGAGCCGAAAATCGTTGCCTCCGTGGAAGGAAAAAATCCCTGCGAGCCCTTTGTGTTTCGAGCTCCCGATGGAAACGAGCTTTGCTGCCTGATGCGGGAGAACACGCACAAGGGCCGAAGCCTGATGATGTTCTCCACCGACGAAGGTGAGACGTGGAGCACTCCGGTCGACACTTCCTGGGGCCTGACGGGCGACCGCCATATGGGAACCCAACTGCCGGATGGCCGCTGGGTCTTCGCGTTCCGTGATCAAGCAATCAACAGTCCAACGCACGGGCATTTTGTCGCTTGGGTGGGAACCTATGACGACATCAAGAACGGCCTGCCGGGAGCCTATCGCGTCAAGTTGCTCCACAGCCATGCGAAGCGGGTGAGAGACTGCGGTTATCCGGGAGTGGAGTTGTTGGCGGACGGGACGATCGTGGCAACGACCTACATCAAATATCGGAAGGGACCGGAGAAACACTCGGTCGTCTCAACCCGGTTCACGATTTCCGAAACGGACGCGATGCTGAAAGCTCAGGCTTCCCAATGATCCTCTGCCGCGTGTTGCTTTGCTCTTGCCTTATTCTGGCGGGAACCGGTTCTGCGAGTGAACGACCTGACGTTCTCTTCATCGCGGTTGACGACATGAATGACTGGATCTCGTTGCTGGATCCGGAATCGCCCATTCAAACTCCCAACCTCAAGCAACTCGCGAATCGAGGAATGCTGTTCACCAAAGCCTACTGCGTTTCCCCGGCCTGCAATCCTTCTCGCGCGGCGACCCTCACCGGACTGCGCCCGTCAACCACCGGAGTCTACGGCAACAAAAGCGATTGGCGCAAAGCGACTCCTGGTCGGAAAACGATCATGCAACAGTTTCAACAGGCCGGTTATGCAGTTCGCGGTGCCGGTAAGATTTTCCATCACCATCTCGATGGAGCATTTCACGACGAGGCGTCGTTTGACGATTTCCAGCCCATGGCGCCGCAGAACATGCCAGCGGAGAAGCTCAACCAGTCTCCCAGTTATGGATCGCGAAACACCGACTGGGGAGCATGGCCGAATCAAGAGGCCGACACGATCGATTTCAAGACCGCCGACTATTGCATCGAAGCCCTGACAAACCCGCCGAAGTCGCAACCGTTGTTTCTTGCCTGTGGAATCTTCAAACCGCACTCGCCCTTTTTTGCACCGCCAAAGTATCATCAGCCCTTTGCTGAGATCGAAGTCCCGGTCCGGCTGGAGGACGATTGGGAGGATCTTCCGAGCGGCGCGCAGGAACTGCTGAAGAAGAAAAAATGGTTCTGGAACGGGATGAAAAACGTGGATCGGAAGATTCCCGGTTCCTATCAGCATTTCATCCGTTCCTATGCGGCATGTTGCGCGTTTGCCGATGCTCAGATTGGCCGTGTTCTTGATGCGCTGGATCAGAGTCCTCGGACTAGAAAAACGATCGTCGTTCTCTGGTCCGACCACGGCTTTCATCTGGGCGAGAAAGATCATATCGAGAAGTTTGCCCTCTGGGAGAAATCGAATCACATCCCGTTCATCGTGGTCGCGCCCGGCATCACCAAGCCCGGATCCCGATGCGAGGCACCTGTCGATTTGACCGTTCTCTACCCGACCCTGCTGGACCTTGCCGGGCTGAAGAAGGATCCTGCTTGTGATGGAGTCAGCATCGTTCCTCTTCTCAAGGATCCAAAAGCCGGCTGGGATACGCCCGCTCTCATGACCTACGGTCGCGGGAATCACGCGGTTCGAGATCGAGATTGGAGATATATTCGCTACGCCGATGGTTCCGAGGAACTCTATGACCACCGAAACGATCCCCATGAATGGAAGAATTTGGCATCGGATCCGAACCTGACCCCGGTTAAAAAGCGGCTCATGAGGTGGCTACCGAAGGTAGAGGCGGATCGTGTTTCCGACCTTTAGTCTAGTTGCCTTCGAATACCAGATTCTCATCCCAACATTGAGATGGAAAGGCGGCGAAAGCGGGTCAGAATACCTCATGAAATCCTTCCCCGTTTCTTTCTTCTTTGTGACTCTCACTCTGGTTTCCGGGTTTTCCCAGGAGAGCCCTGACGCATTCACGCTTAACCCGGAGCAGCAGGCGGAAGTTGCCAAAACCATCGCCGAAGATCCCGGCATTTTACCACGCGTCATTGCGGAGTCGCTCTCAGTTTCGGAGGGAGCTGTGGTCGCTGCTCTACCCTCCGACATGCGAATCACCATTGACGCCTCCCGATTTGAAGAGGTTTGGGATGCTCTCGGTATTTGGGAAAAG
>JBCDHN010000051.1:0-9145 GCA_038749915.1 Verrucomicrobiota bacterium
CGCTTTGCTCCTTTGTTCTGGGCTGGCATCACTCGACCCGTCGGGCCTTCTCACTTACTGAGTTGGTCAGCCGAGTTTTCAAACACTCCCTAAGTCTACTTTGTTAGAATGTAGAAAAGGATCTCCGTATCCGCCCGAGTGTTCTGTACGCATGATTCTCCGCGGCGGGTGCGGAGACCCTTTTCTACGTGATCTCGGCAACTTTAACAAAGTAGAACCAAGCCAATTAACCTTTTCTCACGGTCTTTGAAACGCTCTCTTTGCCCGTCTTTACATACTTGCTGTCGAACGCGTCACCCGCCTTCAACTCTTTGATGGCGTCCATATATTTATTCGCCGAACTAGGAATCGTTTTCTCAGCCAGGATTTTGCCGCTCTGATCGGCGATATAGATGAAATAGCCCTTATATTGGTGGCCATACATGGCTCCAATGTCGTCAAACCAGATCTCCAGAGATTCACCCTGAAACTCCCTCGTGATGTTCAGGGGAAGCTTCTCGTTTTGGAAATCCTGTCGGTGAACCACGACATTTTTTCGAGTCTCCGGACTGCGTCCCCAAATCATGAAAGCCACGTTCACCGTATCGATCGGATAGACAGCGTCTTCGTTCACAACAACCGCTTTGAGAGCTACCTTTTTCTTCTGCTCGTTCACAAAGCCACTCTCTTTATCGTCGTCTTTTGAGCTGCGGGCACCGGTGCTAACCCGCATATTGATGCGAGGCTTTTTGTCTTTGAGATGGGGAGGAACTTTGCCCTTGTTCTCCTCCTTCCACTTCTGGATGTAGAGCTGGTCTTCGGGGCTGAAACGGGTGACAGGAACGGTGAATGACCGGCCGTCGTTCCGCTGAAGGCTGACTTTGCCGTCTGAGACGAACTCAACTTCCGCCAAGATTTTGGCTCCATCCGTTGACGTGAACTCCCGAGGCTCCGCGGATAGACTTCCCGCCAACTGCAGCAATAGGCCACCTATAACAAACACATTCGTTTTCATGATGTTCTCCTGCCCGTAGTCAAACAAGTTCTGACTCAGAAATCAATCTCTTTCATCCAACGCTTTCTCCAAGCATGAACTCACATGCACTGATTCTGAGGAAGTAGATCCTTCCGCGCCAATGACAGTTGACGCAGCCGGATTCGTAAATACAATACCCCATCATGCTTCTCAACGATTCACAGCTCAATCTTGTGCCTTCGGGCCTTGGGTAATCGCCTAGCTTGTTTCCCTCGCTTGGCCATTTCCTCGGTCCGGCTCCATCTGCGTTCGCTTTTCTCAGAACGCTCACCTCACCCCAACTCGCGGCGATTTGTGTGGGGTTATCTCATCGATTCAAAGCCGCGATCTCTCTACTTTCTGATTCAGCTGTGAACTCTCCACCCTCGTATTTTGTACGGAAACCCAACGGGCTGTACGCGATTCGTCGCGAGCTTCAACCTGACCTCACTCCTTCACGCAAGAAGAACGCCCAACCCGGCGACTATCGCCTCGTATCCCGAAGGTTATCGGCGTTGCCGAATGACAGGTCGGCAAGTTGCCGCCAAATGGTGCGTGCCTGGAATCAACTGGGTCGTGCCAGATTGGACGATCGGACTCGCCAATGTCTAACTTACGTTCTGGATCATTCCACAATCGTACCCTGCCGCGTGGTTGTGAGTCCACCACGTTTGCGTCGCGGCACTGATCGTGCTCTTGACCTCCGCCACTGGCTGGCAGATCCGAAAGCAATTTCGGTCCTCTGGGAACAGCTTTTCGCCGAACCAATCTCAAGGCCGCTCATCGCGAAGCATGCAGACGTGGCGGATAAGCTGATGCCCCTGCTACCCGGACTGTCCCGTGAACAAATGGAGCGTCTGGATGCTGCTGTGAGCAAGATGGCTTATCTTCCGCCGAAGCTGGACTTACTAGCCGAATTCGCGGGAACTGACCGAGCCGTCGATTGGTGTGAGGCTGTTGCTGAGATTAAGCCCCACCACCGAGAATTCACGATCGAGACCGTTCTACGTTTCCGGGTTTTCGACCTAAGTCCACCACATGACCTGGCAAAAGCCGCGCGGGAGCTCGAAAGTCTCACTGAAAGCGAGGATGCCTTTCACATCCTCTTCAGTGCAGTAGTGCGAGCTTGGCTTGGCAAAACTCCCCCGCACTACACCATTGCTGGAATCTGCCTTGATCGTGAGAGCGTTGACAGTTGGAAGGACTGGTCTGGTCCCAGATTGAAAGGTGAAATCTTCTTGCCGAAATGGACTTTTACCTCGCTCAAAATTTGGTCCGACGGAACGTTGCGCCCTTCCGCTTTGTGGGGATTATGCGGCAAATTGCCGGGCTATGGTCGCTATCTGCAACAGATTGAGCGCGCTCCCTGCCAAGGCCGAGTCAAGACCGCCCTCACGAGAATCTCTTGGGGTATCCAAAATGATCGGGACCGCTGGAGGCGCATGCAACCGTTTCTCCCTCGCTTGATCGAACTCACTACTGATAGCGTGCCAGAATCCCACGTGGAGCGGTTTGTGGATTTTTTCAGGAGTCTCGCCGCCCGCCTCGCCCCCTCAACGTTCGAGGCGGTAATGGACGATGGGTTGACGCTTGGCGCTCGAATTTGCCGCCAGCCGTTTTCCAAGCAGCTCCTCAGCAATGCCCTGCCTTACCTGATCGACATGGGAACGGCCAACCTACGCCGGTCCATTTGCCATGCCCCGGATGTCGCGTTCAAGCATCTGGACAAAGCTTGTCGCTCCGACTACGCCGCAGACCCAATCGATAAAGGGCTCAGCTACCTTGGAAGCTGTGCCTTCATCCGAACCATCGCATTTTCCCTCGCAACGAAGCCGTTGCTGGAAACAGCCCGCCGCCTTGGGGCGATGGAACACGCCCAGGCCAATCGCGTCTTGGCAGTGTGGAAAGAACACCCATTGATCTGTCTCAAACCGTCTGGAATGAACGATGAAGCATTGGCGCGATTAGTCGAAAACGTCTCGATTGGCCGAGGTCCCGACCCGATCCCCAAGGCGCTGCGAGCGCACTGGGACAATGGCCCCAACCTTTCCGAAGCCCGCTACAAACACTACCAAGCCGAACTACGGCGTAACTATACTCGACTGACGATTCAAGTGTTAGACGAACTCATCGATAGTGAACTGGCTCGCATTTCACCAAGCCCGGCGCTGGATCATCACTCCATTCTGATGACGCTCGGAGCTGAGGACAACAAGCGAGGTATCCGCCGTTTTTTGCGGACCTGGCCAAACGCTCCAGCGCCACTTGACGCCCATCCCAACAACCGAAAGTGGCTTGCGACAAACCTGAACAGGCGGCGAGAAACCTGGGAAAACGGCCTGAACTGGACGGTTGCCGGTTTGGACCTCGGGTTCGAGGATGACCCGCGCGAAGTGCTTCAAATAGGCACGCGAGTCGGCAGTTGTCTTGGCCTCGGAGGCTGCAACAGCCATGCCGCCTCAGCGCTTCTCCTGGACGCGAACAAGCGGGTCATCGTGGCTCGCGATTCGGCGACCGGCGAGTTTGTGGCGCGTCAGATCTTGGCGATCACGACCAAGCTTCAGCTGGCGTGCTTCCCGGTCTACCCTCTCCACGTCGCGCGCAGAGTTGAGCGATTGTTTCTTCGCTACGATTTGGAGCTGGGTCGAAGACTGGAGATTCCCATCTGTCAGGAGGACGAACCGGATGTTGAGCTCATCGTCGCCAAGGACACTTATTTGGACGACGCGATCGAACCGAGCCTGCGACTAGAGGAGTTGGAAGCTTGATCACGCTTCGCTTGGAGCCGATCGGTCATCCCACCAAGCCGGTAATGACCTCACCTCCGACCTGACTCAATTGCTTGAAGCGGCCGCCGTGAAAATAAGTCAGCTTGTTGTCGTTCAAGCCGAGGAGGTGAAGCAAGGTGACATGGAAGTCCCGAATCGGATGGACTTCTTCGACGGCAGATTGCCCGATTTCATCGGTCGCCCCGACATAGGTGCCGGCTGGAACTCCGCCACCGGCGAGCACGATCGACATGGCTTTCGGATTGTGATCGCGTCCCACCCTTCCCCGCTTCACCGAATTGTCCGGGGAGCGACCAAATTCTCCACAGATGACGATGAGCGTTTCATCCAAGAGATCCCGTTGCTTCAGATCCTGAATCAGCCCAGCAATCGGTTTGTCGACCGCGCGGATTCTGGCTCCGTGAGCGGTTTCCAGATCATCGTGAGAGTCCCAGCCCACCGAATAGGCTTGAACAAAACGGACACCCTTTTCCACCAGTCGCCGGGCAAGGAGACAACTCCGCCCAAATTGTTGAGTCGCGGTTTCATCGATCCCATAAAGCGACTTGATCTGCTCCGTCTCGCCTTCGATATCGAGCACGCCGGGCACTTCCACCTGCATCCGATACATCAGTTCGTAGGAATGCATCCGCGCAGCCAGTGCCTCGTGCTCCGGATGCCGGTCCTGATGAGCAGCTTCCAGCTTTGCCAAGAGGTCGAGCTTCTTTCGCTCAGACTCGCGGCTTGCTCCAAGAGGAGGGTTCAGATCAAGAATCGGTGCCCCTGATGATCGCAACGGAGTTCCCTGAAAATGAGCTGGCAGATATCCATTCGACCAATTGGCCGCCCCTGCCTGAGGATAATAGGCCCCCGGCAAAACGACAAAGCCGGGAAGGTTCTGGTTCACGCTTCCCAAACCATATCCGGCCCAGGCACCAATTGCTGGATCTCCGCCAAACCGGTTTCCGGTATTCATGTGCAGATTGGCAGTGGGGTGATTGACCGACTCACCCTGACATCCCCGATAGATACACAACTCATCCGCCACCGTGGCCAGATGTTGAAACGGCTCGCTCATCCAGAGCCCGGATTTCCCAACCTGACGAAACGAAAACGGGGAACCGACATAGCGCCGATCCCCACGCGCCATGCCCGAAGTCAGCTTGTCCGAGTTCTTGAACTGTTGACCGTCGATCTCGGTCAATTTTGGTTTCGGATCAAAGGTATCGAGGTGACTGGGACCTCCTTCGAGGTAGAGAAAGATGCAGGACTTCGCCGAAGCGGAATGATGTCCAGCTTTGGCCACGAGCGGATTCGAGGCTGCATCCAGCGAACTGAAAGCCGCAGCTCCCAGAGAGGCGTTCAGTCCATAAAGAAATTCTCGGCGACTAGTAGACATGAAGGAATTCACTGGTGTTAAAGAGAACGAGAGCCAGTTCGGCAAGAGCCCGGGTCTCCGGCCCGACTTGCCACGGCTGCAAATCCCGCTCGTAGTTCCGCAGAGCATTGAGCCTGAAAGTCGTGATCTTTTCCTCTCCCGTCTTCTCGACGACATTCGTCATCTGGACTTCGGTGGGCAAGGCAACGGGTTCCGGAGGATGGCTGCGATGATGCACCAGTCGTTCCTGCACGAGCTGCTCTGCATCCTGCGCTTCGCTAAGATCAGGAGCTCGCCCGAGCACTGTTTGAAAGGTCGCCTCGACCAACGTTGACACATCCTGGGTTCCTGACAGCCTCACCACTCGATCGGCCAGCGCAAGCGATCGTTGGTTGCTGAATTCGCTATGAAAGAGGGTAAATGCCTGCGTCACAACCGTGGTCTCATCACGCTTCTCACATGACAACCCGGAGTTGGGCCGATTGAACACTTCCATCAGCGGATGGCCCAGGTTGCGAATCCGATTGGCATACAGAGAACGGCGATTGCGTTCCGCCCGGGTCGGTTCCGGCTCCCACGGCGGCACCAATTTACCCATGGCAAGGCGTGGTTGAAATGCCACTTCCCAATTGATCTCTGCTCGAAAACCCGGCCCTCCGACTCTTCGATTCAACTCGCCGGTCGCGATTAACATGCTGTCACGAATCTCCTCTGCGGTCAGCCGACGCGGAGAAAAAACCGCCAACCGCTGATTCTCGGGATCCCGTTCCTTCAAGCGACTTGGCTGAGGATGTTGGGTACTGCGCTGATAGGTTTCACTGGTCAGAATCAGACGGTGCAGCTCTTTGAGTGACCACCCTTCTTCCACGAACCAAACCGCGAGCCAATCAAGCAACTCAGGATGACTTGGGGTCATCCCGTTAACGCCGAAATTGTTGGGCGTGGCAACCAACCCACGACCAAAATGCATTTGCCACACTCGATTCACAATCACCCGCGCGGTAAAGGGGTTTTCAGGAGAGGCAATCCAATTCGCAAGTGCTGCCCGGCGGCCACGGGAACCGCTGGGAACAGGAGACTGATTGGAGATGGCCACCGCGCTGAGAAAACCGGGCGAAACTATTTCGGTTGGGCTTTCCAACGCGCCACCTTTCAGGATCGAAACCGTCTGGGGCGACTGTGGCTGGATTTTGAATTGCCCACCTCTCACATGATGCTTGGTCGCTCCAAAAACCGCCTGCATCGCGTAGTAGTCGCGGGTCGGGATCGGATCGAACTTGTGATCATGGCATTTGGCACATCGCAATTCATGCCCGAGAAAGGTAACGCCAATACTGTTTACCACATCATCCAACCACATTTGGCGCGCCACCGCCGCAGAGGTCATGTTGGTGATCTCCCATGGCCCCATCCAGAGAAACGCCAACGCTTCCTGGCCGGCAATTCCCAGTTCATCCCCGGCAATTTGTTCGCGAACAAACTGGTCATAAGGCTTGTCGCGATTGAAACTCTCGATCACATAGCTCCGGTATTGATGCGCGTCCGGACGAACTTCATCGCGAGAAAATCCGTTGCTGTCCGCATAACGGGTCACATCAAGCCAGTGCTGCGCCATCCGCTCTCCGTAGTGAGGACTCTCGAGAAGTTCTTCCATCAGCGTTCCCGACTCTGCTTGCAACTGTTTCGCCGTCGGAGGAAGGCCGGTGAGGGAGTAGGTCAACCGACGAACCAATTCTGTTGGACGAGCTCGTGGGGCAGGCTCGATCTTCGCCTCTTTCAATCTCGCCTCGATAAACCCATCGATCGGATGCTGATTTGATGGCGGCTTTTGCGATACGGGAACCTGATAGGCCCAAAGTGTCCCCGGTTCATAGCCCCGATTTGCCCAACTTTCGGATTGAGCTCGACTGGTGATGACCCGCACTTTGCCTACCGAATCCGGCTCGGACCACTGGCCAAACTTCCCCTCAAAATCGGGCGTCGGAAGAATTTTCTTCTCCACCCACGGAGCGCCCGCTTCGATCCAGTTTCGAAGGTCGGCTAGCTGCGCTTCACTCAATCGATCGTTCACTTTGGGAGGCATCTCAAACTCCGGATCCTGCCATGTCGCGGCAAGATAGAGAAGGCTCTCTTCCGGTTTGCCGGGCACGAGAGTCGGGAGGCCGGATTCACCACCTGCGAGAAGCCCCGCCCGCGTCCGCATATCGAGCCCGCCTTTGATCTTCGCCTCGTCATCCCCATGACAAGCCAGGCACTTTTCCGCAAACATTGGCTGCACTCGATCCTGAAACAGCGCAACTGCGGAAATCGATTCTTTGGCCGCGGAAAGCTCGAGCCCTCCGAATTCATAACCGCCTCCGCTCCGCACAAAAGAACGAGCCTGATTGATCGCGGTAATTCTTGCCTTTTCCAGTCTCGCGACCTCTCGTTCGGTCTCTCCCTCAACCAGTGAGAGCGTTACCAACTCATCTCCCGCAACCGCCGTTCCAAATTCGATCCGCGCTCGCAGGTGAACGCTCTTCCCAACTGCCACCGGCTCCCGAAAATCACGCCGATTTCCCGCTGGAGTCCAAATCCCCCATCTGCCGGCATCCCCTCCCCAGCCGGTCCCAATCCAGAGTTGCTTGGTTTCACCATCAAAAAAGTCCCATCCTCCATGCGCACCTCGCTCCAACTTTTCAGGAGTGAGCTGAAACTCAATTTCCACCACTCCACGGTCGAAACGCTCGTCCGAAACTACCACTTCGGCAGACAATCGCGCCAACGAGAGGACCGCAAACGCAACAGAAAGTGATTGAGCCATGGGCTTGAAAGTTCTCATGCAAAGGGTCTGACTTTTCTAGCAGAAGTGAAGGGATGAATCGATTCTCGATTTGTTATCACCTCCAATTTGCCGCTCACGGACAATTGTTTCAGAAAAAATCAGTCAATCTTCGGTTCGAACCTTCTCACAAAATGACATTTCGAATCAAGTAAGGTATCGGAAAGCCTATGAAATCACTTGGGATTTCCATCTTGCTCCCCCTCATTTCCGGATTTCATCTTTTCGCGGACGATTTTTCGGACTTGATGCCCCGCTCCGCTGATTTCACCTCGATGTGGTGGAAAGAAGGGTTTCCCTCGGTCGTCGAAGGTGCGCCGTGGGAGCGCTGCATCACGACGGGTCATTACCAGTTTGTGCTCAATACCGAAACGTTGGAAATCCCGCACCTTGGTCCTGCTCAGATTCCGATCGACGACCTACCAAGTGCAAAACTGAACCTGCAAATCACGGTCGATGGGACCATCTATCGTTGCACCGCCGGCGGCCCCTGGTCCCGATACGGAGGTCCAAGGCTGGTTGAATCGGGACGGTGGTTTCAGCGAGGTGATGTTACCAACCTCGTGCTGAAGGCAGAAGACGGTCGACACTTGAACGCCAAAACGCGTTTCGAAACGGCAGCTTGGCCGGATCAATTGAGCCTTCGTTTCGCAGCTCAACCTGGCAAATTGCCCATCCAACCAGGGGAGGCTTCCTTCGGGCGTGTGCGGGGCGGGTTTGGATTGGATGCAAACCATCAATTTGTAATTGCGGCAGAATCTGCTCCTGACGCGCCCCAGTTTACCATGGAATTCTGGGCTTTCGTTCCCAACGACTATTCCGTCACGAACACGATGCCGTGGCTGCTTTGCAAGAACCATCATGAGCAGGCGAATGGGAACTACGGAATCGTGATTCACCGTGGTGGATTGCCTCAAGCCTGTCTCAACCTCGGCGGAGGTCGCGACAATATCTTCCGCTCAAAAGTTGAAGCCCGTAACCGCCTCAAAATGGGCGAGTGGAATCACCTGGCGCTCAGCTACGATGGCAAAATGCTGGTACTCTACGGCAATGGACGAATCCTCTCGGAAACTCCTATCGGGAAGGCACGAAATCCTGTGCCCGGGGCGATCGCTTTTGGACGCAGATTGGATAACTCCGGAGATGGGTATCGATTCCAAGGAATCGTTGATGAAATCCGCTTC
>JBCDHN010000052.1:0-9043 GCA_038749915.1 Verrucomicrobiota bacterium
CGCCCAAGTAGCAGAGCTGAACGAGCAGATCGCGGAAGCTGAGGGGGATGCGGCCACCGAACTGATTGCCAAACGTGACGAAGCTCGGCATTCGGAACTGGCAGCGTTGGAATGGAGGCCGCTTTGGATGAAGCCAGCGATCTTCGCCTTTGTGATCCTGGTCATTTTTGTGATTGTCTTCCGCAATCCGAAGGGTTCGGCATCAGAGAAATCTACCGAGTGAGAAATGAGCAAGACATGGAAAGTCGCAGGGATTAACTTCGACCATTTTCACATGGGCGATCTGCTTCGGATGGTCCATGAGCATCCTGAGGCGGAGCTGGTCGGCATCAGTGATGAGACACCGTCCCGGATGGAAATTGCTGCGGTGAATTTTGGGATTTCCGGAGACCGCGTCTTCACCGATTACGCCAAATGCCTTGAAGCGACAGAGCCAGATCTGGTCGTGTTATGTCCGGCTGCGGCAAGGCATGCGGAGTGGACTGAAAAAGTAGCTCCCTATGACGCTCATATCTTGGTCGAGAAACCGTTCGCAGGATCTCTTGTGGAAGCCGATCGCATGATCGACGTGATGAAGAGTGGCGACCGGCAGCTCGCCATTAACTGGCCACTGCGCTGGATGGATGCCCATCATTTTGCCTATCAACTGGTTCAGGAGGGCGCGATTGGGGACGTGGCCGAAGTTCACACCTATGGGGGCAATCGGGGACCGCTCTACCATGGTGCTGACAAACTTGAACGGGAACCCACGGCCGAGGAGAAGGCGGCAAGCTGGTTCTATTCGAAGAGTGAAGGGGGAGGAAGCCTGCTCGATTATATGGGTTATGGAGCGACTCTTGGAACCTGGTATCTGAACAACCGCAAACCCATCGAAGTGTTGTGCATGACCGATCATCCCGAAGGTCTGGAAGTCGATGAACACGCCGTAGCGGTTGCTCGCTATGAGTCGGGCCTTTCCAAATTCGAGACGCGTTGGGGCACGTTCACGGACCCGTGGACTCATCAACCACAACCAAAATGTGGTTTTGTGCTCATTGGAACCGAAGGCACACTCGCGATTCCGGACTACACGACTGAACTTTGGGTCCAGACTCGGGCGCAGCCGGCAGGTTATCCGATAGCGGTTCCTCCAATTGAAGCACCCTATCAGAATCCGATTCAGTATTTTATCGACTGCTTGAATCGAGATGTACCTGTGGAAGGGCCGCTTTCCGTTGAAGTGAGTCGCATCGGTCAACAGATCGTTGATACGGCCTTCCAAAGTGCTCGGGAGAAGAAGACGCTGGCCTTGCTCCCGTAGAAATGTCGGTCAATTGTTTTGGGGCGCCACCGGCATCAAGCTTGGTCGTTATCAGCTTGGTTCTGGCGCAATTTCTGCCTCAATGGATTATGGGCGACCCATTACTCAATCGCTTCGAGAAGCAGATCCCGATGTCTTGCGATCAACTGTTGCTGGTGAATTCCGCCAATTGGGAGTCGACGTCTGGAGAGTTGCGGCGGTTCCTCAGGGATGCGGATGGGGATTGGAAAGAGGTTGAATCGATCATTCCAGTGGTGCTGGGAAGGTCCGGGATGGCGTGGGGCCGGGGCTTTCACTTGGAGAGCCCCATTGAGATTCCAATAAAACAGGAAGGGGATGGTTGTTCACCTGCAGGGCTGTTTGAACTTGGGACCTGTTTTGGTCGTGCGCCAGATTTCTCCGCGAATCCTGATCTGCCCTACCGGCAGGCAACACAGAGCGACTATTTCGTGGATGACCCTGAATCGGCAACTTACAATCGATGGGTGCGATGGAACTCCGATGGAGATCAGGGAAAAGCCCGGAATTGGGAATCAGCAGAGAGCATGCTTCGTGAGGACGACCTTTATGAGTTTGGTATCGTGGTCAGACATAACATGGAGCCGGTCGTGCCTGCAGCGGGGAGCGCCATTTTTCTCCATGTATGGAGGAATTCCAGTCATCCCACGGCGGGATGCACCGCGATGAGCCGCGAGAGATTGATCGAACTGCTCTCGTGGCTGGATTTCTCCAAACATCCGTTTCTTCTTCAGATACCTGACTCTGAGCCATCTCTGGAGATTGGCGAAAAGGAATAATCGACTTTCATGAAGACTTCGCGAGCTGGAGAAATAGCCCGCCATTGCGATAAGTTGGAGGTTTTTGGTCAACCCACCGCATGCCTGGCGGAGAATTCGTGCTTATATCCGAAGAACGAGCTCCAAACACTCGTCAAAGCGCTGAATTTTTGGGAGCTTCGAGAAATGTTAGGTTTCATGAAATACCGCATTGACGGCACCAAGCAATCCGATACAATGCGCGGATTGGCGTTGGATCGTTGACCCCTATCGTTCCCTACCTCCCTTCAAGATAAAGGTCCTCCCTCACATGAAAAATCGAATTCTCGTCCTCATAGGAACGGCATTGGCCGCCGTTTGCCTATCCTCTTTTGCTGCGACCGAGGTTAATGGCATTGCCGCAGTCGTTAACAATCAGGTGGTTACCAAGTCTGAGGTTCGAAGTGCTGCCCAAACGCAGGTTCAGCTTCTCGTCATGCAAGAGGGACGAAGACTGAGTGCCAGTGCGTTGGAGGCCCGGGTGCGGGAAATTGAGCGCAACGCGCTTCGCGATTTGATCGACCGCGAATTGATTCTGAGTCAGTTTAAGGAGTTGGGAGCCCAAATCCGCGATCAGCATGTGGATCAGGCGGTGGACCGGTTCATCCGGGAACGGTTTGCAAATGATCGGAACCAATTTGCCAAAGAGCTGGCGAACAACGGTTTGACCATCAAGCAGTTTCGCGAATTGCAGAGAGAGACCATCATTGTTCAAGCGATGAGAAGTCGAAATGCGGGGGTTGATGACGTCATTGTTACCCCGGTGGAGCGAGAAAAGTTTTGGCGGGAGAATCCATCGCTTTTCAGTTCTGATGGTTTTGTAAAGATCCGGACCATTACCATTCCCAAAACCGCTGATGGCGATTCAAACTCCGGGCCTGCACAGAAGGTTCTCGTGGAAGAGATTCTCTCGAAACTCCGTTCAGGAGCTGATTTTGCGACCATGGCACGAACCCATAGCGTCGATAGTGGAGCGCCCAATGGTGGAGAACGGGGAACCTTTTCCAAAGCGGATTTGAATTCAGAGCTCGCGGAGGTTGCCTTCACAATAGCGCCCCAAACCGTCAGCGACGTCATCGATCTCGGTAGTTTTTACACCTTGGTCTATGTCGAGGCTCGCGAGCTTGGAAAGATCACTCCGTTGGCCGAGGTCGAAGATGAAGTCCACCGCCGCGTGCTACAAAACAAGCGCCAAAACAAGGTTGAGGCTTGGTTGGCGAGGCTTCGTCGTGATGCGAACATCCGGATCTTCGAGTGAAGATTCTTCATCTTTATATTTCAGCCGCACATACGTATTTCGGGCATCACGGGAAAGAGCCTGGAACCGATCCCATGGTAGAGGTGGATCAGGTGGAATGCGTCGAGAACCGGGGAATCAAGGGCGATCGATTCTTTGATCACAAGCAGGACTACAAGGGCCAGATCACCTTCTTCTCCAAAGAAATCTACGACAAGCTTTGTGACCAATTCGGTGTCGATGACAAAGCTCCAACCGCGTTTCGTCGCAACGTGATCGTAGAGGGAATCGATCTAAATTCCTTGATTGGGGAAGAGTTCGAAATTCAAGGGGTTCGTTTTTTGGGAACCGAAGAGTGCAAGCCCTGCTATTGGATGGATCAGGCCTTTGCTGATGGTGCTCATGAAGCTTTGAAAGGGAATGGAGGTTTGCGGGCTCGGATTTTGACGGATGGAATTCTGGGCAAGGAGTCGTGAAATTTTCAGCCGTGCTGATTGCGGGCGGCAAGTCGAAACGATTTGGCGAAGACAAGGCCTTCGCGCTTTGGCAGGGAGAGCCGCTTTGGAGACACCAGATTCGGAAATTGGAAAGTTTGGGGCCATCTGAAGTGCTCGTTTCCTGCCGGGAAGAGCAGAATTTTCCTGACAATGAAGATTTTTCTCGGGTCCACGATTCGGTTGAGGATAGGGGACCGCTCGCTGGCTTAGCAACGTGTTTGAAAAGAGCCTCGGAGCCGCTTTCGATGGTTCTTGCCGTCGATTTGCCGATGATGCCGACAGAATTCCTGACTTCAATCCTGGAAAAGGCAAAGTTCGGGCAAGGAGTCGTAACTCGCTGGGAGAATGGCTTTTGGGAGCCCCTCGCCGCGATCTATCCGACCATCGAAGTCGCAGAGATTGCAAATCGCCGACTCAAAGGAGACGATCTCTCGTTGCAGGGGATGGTTTCCGAAGCGTTCGAGCAAAGGCTGATCAGCGAGATTCGCCTAACTGAAAAAGAGGTCGATTGGTTCGTGAATTGGAACAGTCGGGAGGATCTTCCGAGTGGGGGAGAGTGAGTTTACCATTGACCCTAAGTTCAAGTTGATGTCGAATGAAGTGTCTAACATCAACAGAATATCGCTATGCTTAAAGAATTCAGAGACTTCATCCTTAAGGGAAACATGCTCGACATGGCCGTGGGGATCATCATCGGGGCTGCCTTTGGAACGGTTATCAAGTCGCTCGTCAGCAACGTCATCATGCCTCCAATCGGCTTGATCCTCGGTGGAATCGACTTCAGTGAATTGAGCATCAAGCTTCAAGATGCGAAGCCTGCCGGGGAGGATGGAACTGCCGCAGTGGAAGCGGTTGCGATAAACTATGGAACGTTTATCAACGACGTCATCTCCTTGGTGATCATTGGTTTCTGCATCTTCATGATGGTGAAATTTTACAATGAGGCGAAGTCCAAGTTTGAGAAGAAGGAAGAGCCAGAGCCAGAGAAGGATCCGGAGCCGAGCAAAGAAGAAGTGTTGCTAACCGAGATTCGTGATCTCCTGGCTAAGAAGAGCTGAGAGGAAAACAATTAGTCGATTGATTTGCAGAGAGGAGTGCTTGTTTGAGCACTCCTCTTTTGCTTGGCAGGCAATCCTTCCCAGACTAACGTCCTTTCATGAAAACCCTGATGGCGTGCATCATCTGGAGCCTTGTCGCAGGCGCTGCACACGCGAAGCTGAAATTTGAGGCTGAGGTCCTTGAGCGTTCCGCCAAGATTGGAGATGCCTCAGTGCTTGCGGAATTCAAATTTACCAACAATGGCAAGAAGGCCGTCGAAATCGGCTTGATCGATTCCACCTGTGGATGCCTCAAGGCCGAGAGTGATAAACGACGTTACGAGCCCGGGGAGTCGGGGGTCGTGGAAGCAGAATTCTTTGTCAAAGGGCTTTCAGGACTTGTTGAAAAGGCGATTTTTGTGCACGCAAAAGGTGACAAATCGGAGGCTGTCCGATTGGCGGTGAGGGTCTCCATCCCAGAAATTCTCTCGATCGAGCCAAAGATGGCGAGTTGGGATCTCAATGAGAGTGTTAAGTCCAAGCGGGTGGTGTTCAAGGTTCTGAGACCCGAGCCGATTCGCGTTTTGGAAGTTGTCCCGTCCCGCAGAAACGTTACCGCCGAACTTCATGTCATTGAAGAGGGAAGACATTATGAGATCGAGCTAACTCCAACCGAAACTGGAGCGACCATGTTGGGAGTGGTGAGGATTGAAACGGACTGCGAAATCCGCGAGCAACAGCGCCAGATGGCGTTCTTCCGGATCGCGAAGAACGACGATTAGTGGGAGTTGTGAGCTCGGATCTCATTCGCCAGGTTTCGACGTTGATAGGCTTGACGCTGGTCGCTGGTCTCATGACGATGTGCGTCCATCCAAGGGCACCGGATTGGAACTTGAAACGAGCGGCAAAGCATGATCCTTGGCGGGTGACGTTGGAGGATGTGGCTACGCGGTGGGGCAGTGATGTCCTCTGGCTCGATTCGCGAACTGAAAAGAAATTCGAGGCCGGACACCAACCTGGTGCGCTGCTGCTGAACAAAGAGAACTGGAATGATCTTCTCCTTCAACACTTCGAAACCCTGACCTCCGCTCAAAAACCGATCGTGGTTTACTGCGATAGTCTGAGTTGTTGGAAGAGCCGCGTCGTGGCTGAGGAATTGAGAGATCTCGGAATCCCGGAAGTTTATTATCTGCCCGCTGGTTGGGTGGAAATGAAGAAGCTGCTCGGCATGGATGAGGGCAGCTCCGGATCCTAGAAAACTTCCCGTTGCGGACTTGGGAGCGACTTGGCAGGGTCTTGCATGATCAAAATTGGTATTGTTGGTTGCGGTCGCATCCTCGCCGCCCATCTGCGTGGATATCGGATTTTGAGGGAAGCTGGGGTGGATGATTTCGAGATTACCGCCCTCTGCGCGCGCAAGGAGAGTGATGCCCAAAGTTACGTTCAGCGTGGTGAGGGCCCTTCGCAGCGAAAAGCAGTTTCCGATATGGAGGGAGATCCACTAGCGATCGACGATGAGTATCTCTCAGATTTTCAGCCCGGAGTGAACGTGGAGGTGTTTACCGACTATCGTGAGATGATCGCGAGGGGAGCCATCGATGCCGTCAATGATTTCACCATCCACAGCCTCCATCATCAGGTTGCGGAGGTCGCTTTTCAGAACGGGAAGCACCTGATGTCACAGAAGCCGCTGGCGGTAACGGTTCGGGCTGCACGGCAGATGTGCGAGCGCGCCGAGGCCGCCGGGGTGACGTTTGGCGTCTTTGAAAACCTTCGTTACCTTCTCGGGATTCGCCGAACCAAGTGGGCGTTTGGGCCCGAGGGACCGCTCGGCGACCTTCAGATGGCGCTATTTGGTTGTGCCGGAGCATGGTGGGCGCCTGACCAGATTGTTGCCGAAACACCCTGGCGTCACAAGCTTCTCGAAGCCGGGGGCATTGCCCTGGACATGGGACCCCACTGGTTCGACATGGTTCGTTACGTGGGAGGAGAGGTAAAGAGCGTCTCTGCGCAAACCTCGGTGATGGAACCGGTGCGTTACACTCGGGACGCAACAGGGCGGGTGATCGATCAATTGGATTGCGATGCCGATGATACTTTTTTTGCGAATTTTGAAACGGTTGCTGGTGCAAGGGGCACCATTTACGGCAGCTGGGCTGGCCACGGTGGAGCGACCATGGCAGGAGAAGGAGCGGTCTTCTATGGCAGCAAAGGCCGTTTGAGCGGAGATCAACTTTCCCTCGATGACGGTAAGCAACAGTCGTTGGAGGCGATCCATCAACCCAAGACGCCTCTCGGGCTTAGCGATGACTTCGCCCTTGCTCAGCATGATTGGCTTGAAGCGATTCGGACCGGAACGAGTCCGGAAACCAGCGGAGAAGAAGGATTCAAGGATCTTGCCTGTGCGTTTGCAGTGGTCGAATCGGCCAAGGCAAAACGGGAGGTCGAAGTGGTGGAGGTCGAGAATGGCAGAATTGAGAGCTACCAGGAGCCTCTGAATCGCCACTTCGGAGTCGCTTAGGTCAGGAAAGCTGGTTGAGGTGCTTTACTGGAAGTGCGATTGAGGAGGATGCCCAATCCGGTTCTTGATTCTTCAAAGGAAGAGATTTTTCAGCTTCGAACCACCGCTGAAGGGCCGTCGGGCAGTCTTCCTTTCAAAGAGGAGTTTTTGGCCAAGGCACCAAGTGGTGATCTGTTTGGCTGGACACAGAACGTTGGGATGGGTTGGGATCCGAGGAAGCTGACCGGGGAAGATTTTGCCATTCTGAGCACCCAGGGTGGAATTCGGCGCGAGGATGGTTCCGCCGTGGCGTTGGGCTATCACACCGGTCATTGGGAGGTGGGGATCCTGATGGCAGAAGCTGCTCGGGAGCTGGCAACCAATGGAGGAATTCCATTTGCCGCGTTTTGCAGTGATCCCTGCGATGGGCGCAGTCAGGGAACGACCGGGATGTTCGATTCCTTGCCCTACCGCAACGATGCTGCGATGATTTTTCGTCGGCAGATCCGGTCGTTGCCCACCGCGAAGGGAGTGATTGGAGTTGCGACCTGTGACAAGGGGCTGCCGGCAATGATGATGGCGCTGGCCGGCACGCAGAATCTCCCCGGCGTTCTCGTCCCGGGTGGCGTATCGCTGGTCAGCGAGGAGGCGGAAGATCTCGCGAAAATTCAGACGATTGGATCGCGATTTGCGCATGGTGAAATTTCACTGGACCATGCCGCGGAACAAGGATGCAAAGCGTGTTCATCGTCCGGAGGAGGATGTCAGTTTTTGGGGACGGCGGCTTCCAGTCAGGTCATCGGGGAGGCGCTGGGGATCAGTTTGCCACACTCGGCTTTGTGCCCATCCGGTGCGGAAATCTGGAAAGACATGGCAGTGCGAAGCGCTCGTGCCTTGCTGGAGTTGCGCAAGGACAAGCGGACGATGAAAGACATCCTCGATGAAGATTCGATTCACAACGCGATGGTCTTGCATGCCGCGTTTGGGGGATCTACCAATCTGATTTTGCATCTTCCGGCCATTGCCCATGCTGCCGGACTGCGGCGTCCCACGGTAGAGGACTGGACCAAGGTGAATCAGCAGATTCCGAGACTGGTCGACGCTCTCCCCAATGGTCCGCAGTACTTTGCCACGGTTCAGGTGTTCCTCGCGGGAGGTGTTCCCGAAGTGATGCTTCATTTGCGGGAGGCGGGTTTGTTGAAGCTGGAAGCCAAAACAGTGACCTCCCAGAATCTCGAAGCGAATCTGGAATGGTGGGAGGGCTCTGAGCGTCGGAGACGACTTCGCGAGAAACTCTCGCAGCTGGATGGGATCAATCCTGACGAAGTCATTATGTCCCCCAAAGCTGCGAAAGCGGCAGGACTAACCAGCACTGTAACTTTTCTGACAGGAAATCTGGCGCCGGAAGGAGCGTTGATCAAGAGCACGGCGATCGATCCGACCATGATCAAGGCAGATGGCGTTTACTTTCACGAGGGGCCAGCCCAGGTTTTCGGAAACGAACCTGAAGCCATCGCTGCGATCAAGGCTGGCAAAGTCAAGAAGGGCGACGTCCTGGTCTTGGCCGGAATTGGTCCCATGGGTGCCGGCATGCCCGAGACCGCCCAGCTGACCATGGCTCTGAAGTATCTTCCCTTTGGGAAAGAAGTTGCGCTGC
>JBCDHN010000053.1:0-9013 GCA_038749915.1 Verrucomicrobiota bacterium
GAATATGCTTGTTGATGTAGGGATTGGCGAGCGCCTGATAAAGGGTTGCTCTTTTGACCCCGGGCCCAAGCGAAGCAATTTGGCTGAGCAGTTCCCAAGCGCCCATGTGAGAAAGCGCCACAATGGCTCCCTTGTTCTCCTCAAAAATACTCAGCAGGATCTGCTGGCCCTCGTAACGCACTCGTTTCTCGATCGCGGCGGGACGCATCAGTGATAATTTGATGCTGCAAAAGAGGTTGCGACCTAACGCGCAAAAGTGGCGATGCGCTATCCGTCGACACTCGGCAGCTCCCATCTCATCCCCGAGAGCGATAAGGAGGTTTCGGCGAACGATCTTCCGATAGGAAGGCAGAAACCAATAGGCCCACCAGCCAATAAAGCTTCCGAAGCCCCAGCAAAACCACAGCGGGATGAAAACCAGAACTGATTCAACTGATCGGAGCAGCAGATAGGCGAGGTATTGAAAGATTCGCGCCATGAACTCTGGACTATGGAACGAACTACCCGTTCTTGGAAAGCTGAATCCTGCGACTTCCTTCCGAACGCCTACTGCTGAGGCGTTTTGGGATCAGATTCTTCAGTTTCCGCTGGTGTCGCTGAGTCGGCCTCGGCAGGTTCAGCCGCATCTTCTTCGCTTGCAGCAGACGCCGCCTCTTCAGCAGAATCCTCGGACGCTGGCGCGGTTTCAGCCTCTTCCGTGCCCGAAGGCGTTTCAGCTCCTTCAGCAGTTCCCGCAGGAATATCGAGAGACGGAACTGAGGGCATGGAATCTGGAGTAAGATCAATCTCCGGCAACGTCACTTCGCCGGGAACGACTGCCTCCGGCTTTATTTCAGGTAAAATGTTTCGGTTCTGCTGAGCCCTGATAACGGCGAGGGAAACCGCAAGCACAAAGAAGCAGATCGCGAGAAAGCGCGTCCCTTTCTGCAAAACATCAGTCGTTTGCGCACCAAACGATTCGGACATCATTCCTGAAGCGAACGCAGCTCCCAAGCCTTCCTGCTTTGGTCGTTGCATCATGACCAGCAAGACGAGCAAGAGACAAACCACCACATGGAGGAAAAGCAAAATATTGAAAAGGATGCTCATAATCGGGCGGCCACTCTATACCGACCAAGGTATTTGTAAAGTGGTTCGCCAAGAGTTGATGGAGTGAACTGAAGGCTCAAGAAACCCAGTCACTCCAAGCCCCATGGTTTACCTTCCAAAGTGGGAAAAGAATGGTTCGAATTCACGGCAAAATCACCAAGGCCAGATCACCCAGTGAGAATTAAATTAAGGAACTGTTGAATATCTGAGTCCTAACGATAGTCGAATTTACCGTAATGTGCTGATGAATCGGAAGATTGGGATTCTCAAATTTGACAATTTATCGCATTTGAAAGTTAAATTTTGTAAAACACACCTTGATTCCCTTTCTTTTTTTACATAAGCTCGCCTTGAAACAGTATTTTGATCTGGAAATTATAGAAATTCTAAACTAAAACTTGTAAACATTGTCTGGGGCATCTAAAATATTAGCTCCAGCATAATTCTAAACTTAACACACCGGAGGTTCTACGTTATGCAGGTAGTGAACGAACAAGAAACAAACCCAACATCAGAAGCCGGCCGATTAGCTGACTTTATCATGTTCACCCAACGGTCCTTTCTCCTCGATCTCTCGAAGGAGTTAAATAAAGGCAACATATCCTATGCTCAGTTTTTCTTGCTCGGATATCTCGCCAAAGAGGACTATTTGACGATGACAGACATCTCCAAAAAGATGGGTCACTCCACGGCAGCAGCCACCGGATTGGTCGATCGCTTGGAAAAACTCGGCTATGTGCAAAGGCTTCATGCTGCTGACGATCGCCGGAAAGTCATGGTTCAAATCACCCGCAAGGGTCTGGATTTGGTGAACAGAATGCGCGACGGCATTGCCGACGACATCGCCGAGCTGATGGCCAATCTCGATAAGGGAAGCAGTGAAGACTCCAGCCCCCTTGCCGAGATCAGCAATTTTCTGATGCGCGACCGCGGTTAAGAACGCGGCGATCAGGCCTTCGAGGCAGCTCCTCCCCCTTAGTTCCTCAACCAACACTTTGCCCGGTTTCGGGCATCCCCCAAAATGGCTCCCGCCTCGCAATGCGACCGGGAGCTTTTTTTGTTTGGAAACTGAACCAACCACCTGGGAATTGTTCTTACCTTGTTACTCCACCCATGCAATTCCTCAATCCATGGCTCGCCCTCGGCCTTTTGGCGGTCTCGATCCCGATCATCATCCACATCCTGACGAGGCAGACCGGCAAAACCGTAGATTGGGGCGCCATCTTGTTTTTGCGAGATTCGCTAGTCATCAGGAATCGGAGAATTCGGCTCGAGGAAGCTCTTCTGATGGCAGCTCGCTGTCTGCTTCTCGCTCTTTTGGCCATGGCGCTGGCGCGGCCCTTCATTCCTCCGGGATCCAATACGCCCTGGTTCGCCGTGTTGCCGCTGTTCTTCATCGGTGCTGTGAGCCTCGGAATTGGAGTGGTGCTTTGGGACTTGGTGAAGTGGAGATGGATTCTCCTGATCGGGGGAATCGCGGCTCTCCTCCTTTGCGCGGCGTTAGTGTGGTTCGAAAAAGTCTTCAACCTGAGCCGGTTCAGCAAAGGCGGTCGTCAGGACATTGCCCTGATTGTCGATGCCTCTACCTCCATGGCTCTTCGCTACGATGGCCAAAGCAACTTCCAGCGCGCCATTGAAGAAGTTCGCACGATCGTGAAGCGCAGCCCCCGGGGAAATTCCTTCAGTCTTATTCTCGGAGGACCAACCCCTTCCGCTCGAATCTTGACACCGACTTCCGATCGTGAATTCCTTCTCCAACAACTGGAGGATGTGCGACCGTTAGAAGGAGAAATGGCGGCTTATGACTGTCTCACCCTTGCGTCGCTGGGATTGGCTCAAGGCAGCAATCCAGCCAAACAGATCGTGGTGATCACCGACGGCCAGAATGTCGGCTGGGAAACGAACAAACCTGCTCGTTGGGCCTTTCTGAAAGACGCCTTTGAGAACCTCCCATCAACCCCACAGGTGATTGTCCGGGAGATGCCGCTGCCCTCGAACTTCCGAAATGTCTCACTCGCCGACATCTCCTTTTCGCGCGACATCGTCGGAGTTGATCGCCCCGTCAAGATTTCGGTAACCGTCGAGAATACGGGCACTGAAGCGGTATCTCCACGCCAGGTAGAACTGGAAGTTGATGGCAGAAAGCTGGTGGATGAAACCTTGGGACAGATGATGCCGGGAACGAAAGAGACACTCTACTTTACCCACCAATTCGAAGCCCCCGGAGCCCATGAAGTCCGCTCCCAGGTGTTTGTGGATGACGAGATCGAGCAAGACAACACCTCAACCAGCGCTCTGAACATCGTGCGCAAGCTCAGAGTCCTGCTGGTCGATGGCAATGCTGGCGGGCGTTTCTTTGATCGCGCCACCTCGTTTGCGGCCCTTGCGCTTGCCCCGGGGACCACCATCACAGCCCCCGGATCTGATCCGGATGGCGAGGAAGCCATGCGTTTCCTCGTCGATCCAGAAGTGGTTTCGGCGATCGACCTTACTCAAATGCCAGCTCTGGGCCAATACGACACCGTGATCCTCGCCGATGTTCCACGTATGCCGAGGGAGGTGACCGAGAACCTGGAAAGCTTCGTTAACCAAGGCGGAGGATTGCTGATCGCGGCGGGACAACGGGCCTCGAGTGAATTCTACAATTCCTGGGTTTCGCAGGACGGTCTTCCCGTAATGCCGGCAAAGCTCATAGAACCGGTAGTTCCCAATCCAAACAAAGATCCCATCACCGCCTCACTGGAAACGTTTCGGCATCCCTCAGTTCGGGTCGTCGCGAATCGCCGTGAAAGTGACCTCGAAACCGGCAGCTTTGCCCACTACTGGAGACTTAAGGAAAACACCGGGGTCGATGCAATTGTGGGCGGTCGTCTCAACAATGGCGATCCCTACATCACCGCTCGAAAGATTGGCCTGGGCAACCTTGTTCTCCTTGGCTCGTCACTCGACCTGAGATCCGGCAATCTTCCTAGCCGCCAAGCGTTTGTGCCCTTCATCCACGAACTGGTCTACTTCCTGGCAAATCCTGGGAACTTCGATCTCAACCTCGCCCCCAAATGGGAACTCGTCCTTCACCTGGCGGGCAACGAACACGCCTTTTCAGGGCATGGTCTCCGCGGAGAATACTTTGCGAGCCGGGGCGATCGTGAGCCCAAGGTAACGCGAATAGATCCTGCCATTCAGTTCAATTGGCGGGGAGGAAGTCCGGCTTCGGGTATTCCGCAGGACAACTTCAAAATCCGTTGGACCGGCAGAATCCAGGCACCTCGATCTGCAAAATACAAGTTCCGAGCTGAAGCCGACGACTATCTCACGGTCTACATCGACGGTAGAGACGTCCTCCGCGCTGAGTATGGAAGAAGCCATCGCATGCGTGATGTCTGGCTGGACGCCAATCGCTTGCATGATATCCGGATCGAATATCAGGAAGACAAAAGCAACGCCCAGGCAATCCTCTACTGGGAAAGCAGAGATCTCCAACGTCAGATCGTCCCAACATCCGCCTTCCGATCCGTTACCGGCAAGGAAGAAGATGTGATCGCGACTTATCGGGTAACCGGTCCGGCCGGAGAAAAGCGCATCGCCAAGATCGAAGCAACGGCTGGCGGAGCCGTCGCGAAAATTCAAGGGGACGTGGCCGCAGGGACCTATCAGATCCACGTGCCTGACGATCAACGTGAAAAGTTCAACGAGCTCCTCGGTGATGAGCGGGACACGATCCCGTTTACGGTCAAACGTGATCCCGCTGAGAGTCGCCTTCAGCCTCTTACCAATCCTGACAAGGAGTTCCTCGCCAATTACATTGGACTGGTCCAGCCTCAGACTCCGGAAGACGTCATCCAAATCCTCAACGGAAAGTCTTTTGGCGAGGAGTTGTGGAAGTATCTCGCTCTGGCAGCCCTGTTTTTCCTCTTGCTCGAAGTCGCTCTTTCACGATGGATCGCAACTTCTAGACAAATGGCCCAGGATCAGAGGATCAAGTTCGACGCAACTGAAGCCCCCGGTGACGGGTTTGAAAAACAGTTGAAGCAGGTGAAAAAGAATTCGGTAGCTGCGGCTTAGCAGAAACGACCAATCGTGAAGATTGGGGAGTCAAAAACAGTTAATATTTTCTGAATATTAACTTTTGCCCTTGAACTGTTCAAAAGAACACTTACAATGTTCCTATGAACAGCAGCACTTCCGAACAGATACCTCAAGTCTCCGACCGAATCCAGTCCCTTTTTCAGGAAGCGAAGCGTTACCGCGATGCTCGCAAAATCAGGCAACGTAACGAGCAGCCTCTTACCTGCGAACAGCAGCTCCAACTTTCGTTGAAAGCTTCCTCTAACTGACTATTTCCGATTTTTCCGGGTTAGAACCAGTGCGTGGTTCTTGGTGTGTCCTGGAGTAGAGCAAGCAACTGTGGTCGCCCGTTTTCCCGAACTCTTTTTCTTCATTGAAGAGCTCGGGGGACGGGCGGTTTCTTTTTCGGAGGCCTACCCTCGTTTGAGAAGCTCATCCCACGCATGAATGATGCGCTCTTCTTTGATAAGGATATGCTCACTCATGCGTTTTCGGGCCAGGTCGGAATCGCGAGCCGCAATCGCATCGACAATCTCCACGTGCTCACGCGTGATATCTTCGGGATTGGTGCAGGAGTGGAGGTCGATTCCGTAGAAGTAGGGCTGGTTGTCCTGATCCAGCGTCGTCACAACAATTTTCTCGAGAATCTCATTCTGAGCTGCCTTGGCAATCCCAAGATGGAACTCGCGATTAACGCGAATGCATTCCAGGGCATCCAATTCGGGGTCTTCATGCTCGGGCACAAACGGGGCAGTTTCCCTCAACTTTTCAATGTCCGTAAGGCTCGCCCGCTGCGCCGCCAGCCCGGCAACCTGCCCTTCAACCAGTCGGCGAGCCTCGCAAACGACCTTGAAGCGATCCAACGTCAACTCGGGAACACGATATCCCTTGTTCGGAATTTGATCGAGAACATGTTCATGAGCCAAGCGGGTCAAAGCTTCTCTTAAACTCGCTCGCGAAACGCTAAGTTCTTCGCAGATTGTCTTTTCGACAAGACGCTCTCCCGGCTTTAAGTCACAGGTCAACACTCGCTGACGAATGACATCGGCGATTTGATCGGTAATCTTGATCGGTCGGATTGACATTTCAGTTTGTCGGATAGTCTGACAAAAAACACCCTCTTCAAAGTCACCTTCCTCGTCAAGTCCCCTTTTGCTGCTGTTTTTTGGGTAGACTTTCGGTTCAGACTTGTTCAGTTGAAAGCCCATGTTTGCAAAATCCCTTTCGTTGTTGATCCTCGCCGCCGGAATCCTTCCACTCTGCTCTTCAGCCCAAGACCTCGCCCCGACGGACGTTCGCCTGACACATGGCCCGATCCTGGGTCGCCCCTCTCACGACTCCATGAGTCTATGGGTTCGCACCCAGAAAGCTGGAGCAATCCGCGTCTTCTATGGACCGGACGAGAAGAATCTCGATCAAGCCAGTGAGTCGATTGAAACCACCGTCGAGAACGACAATACCGGAATCATCACGATCAGCGACCTGTCTCCCGACACCCGCTACTACTATCGCGTTGACGATCATCAGGAGTCCGGATCCTTTCGCACGTTTCCTCGATCAGAAGACTATGAGAATGCGAAATACAACCCGGACGGCCTTTTTAACCTCAGGTTTGAGTTCGCCTGCGGTAACAACCAAAGTGCTGGAGGAAACAGTGTTGGGCCGACCGTTCCGGTCTATGACGTCCTCAACGAGCAGGTTCGCGATTCCCTTCACTTCGCCATTCTCAATGGAGACTGGCTCTACGAGGTGCAACGCGATCACCCTCCGGAAAGCTGGCTTCATAGTGTTGGGCTCGAACCGGAAGAAACTCCCCGGGTTGTCGAAGTGATGCCGACGGTGGTCGGAGTCTGGGAAAACTACAAAACCTACCTCTCGCGCGGACGCAACCTCAGCGAATGGCATCGCAACATGCCGTCCTATTATACTTACGATGATCACGAGACGATCAATGATATCTATGGAACGGCAGAAACCGGCTATGTGAATCGCCGCGCCGTCTTTCGCGATATTGGGGTTGAGGCTTGGTATGATTACCTGGCCTGGGCAAACCCCCAGGCTCACAATGCCCCCGTCCACTATGGCAAAGCGGTCCTCAAGGCAGGAAGCGACATCCTTACAGACAACGACGCTGACTTCACCGAACTGAATCTGGAAGATCACGCCAATCTTCATGTTCATTGGGGAACTCCAACGGCGGGCGTTCCTGATGCGGCACTGGACTCGGAACCCGGAGACCCGAATGCAAAAGTGTATCGGATTGAAGAAGTCATCAATGCCAAGCAGGTTCGGGTCCATCCCCCCGCCGTCGCAGACACCACTTCCAGTTACTCCATTGGCCGACGCTGCTATGGCAAAGAGACGATCGGCAACTGCGATTTCTTTTTTGTCGATACCCGGAGCCACCGGGATCTTCATGACGTCGACAATCCGGACAAGCCCGGAGCTTCCATGATCGGCAAACAACAGCTGAAGTGGCTCAAGGATGGCATTTCGAACAGCGAGGCCGATTTCATCTTCGTGGTCTCCAGCGTGAACTTCATGGTTCCTCACGTCGGAAGCGGCGGCGGTGATGACAAGCAACTGACGCTCAAAAAAGACGATGCCTGGACTGTGTTCCTTGAAGAACGAGAAGAGCTCATTGAGTTCTGGGACGAGTTGGAGCAGCCCGTCTTTGTCCTAACCGCCGACCTGCACAACAGCTACTCCATCAAAATCACGGACAACGTCTGGGAATTCGCGAGCGGCCCTCACAACAGCATCAACCATTCTCCCCAGGACGATGAAGGCAACCGTCCGTCCAATGGTAAGTTCAAGTATGGCCCACGCGAATGCGACATCCGCTGGTCCAGCTACGTCTTGAACGACATTCCACGCGCAGAACGTACCTACCCGCATTACTGTGTCGTACAGGTGAACAACGTTTTCAACAACCCGGTCAAGTTTGGCGACGAGCGCTGGGTCGCCTTTCCCCACCCACAGGTGATCTTCCAGTTTTTTGACGGACTGACCGGCGAACTTCGCTATAGCGAGACCATCCTCAAAGGCATGGAGTAGCGCCTAGCGCTCCTGCTCCCAGAACGCTCGCTCGGTTGAGACCATCAGTGCCATCGCACCCCCGCGTTCATCGCGGCCATTGATGGCACGTCGTTGAAAGTAGGCCTCCAAGCTTTTCTGTTTCCCGGTCGATTCGCAAACGTTGGTGAGCGACTCCCCGTCCAGCGCAATGCGTGCTTTGATCGCATTCCAGGCCCGATCTACAACCGGCTCATAGACCGAACGATCCAACCATCCTTCCCGTATGCCATGTAACATCGCATAGGTGATCATACAGGTGGCACTGAACTCTGCATAGCTCTCGGGATGATCGATGACTTGGTGCCACATTCCTTCGTCGTCCTGGTGCTTGGCAAGGGCTTCCAGATGGTCTTGGAGGCTTGTCAGAATTTCCTCCCGCCCCGCAAAAGCTTCCGGAATATAGTCCAACGCCCATGCCAACCCCAGTGCCGGAAATCCATTCCCCCTCCCCCAGGCAGCTTCGTGCAATGGAGAGTGGCGGTAAATGCCGTCCTCTCGCAAACATAGCGCCTGCACATCGCGCAGGTGCGCAAGGCAGGCTTCATATTTCCCGGCGGCGGCGAGGACCGGGCACCCCATAAAAACGCCGTCGCTCATCTCTTTGTGATCAGGAGTTTTAGCAGCGGCAAAAACCACCCGATCGTTGATTTCCAGCTCCGCATAGATTAGATGACCAGCGACAACCGAACCACCGCGACGCGATCACGCGTTACTTCAATGTGATGGTCGATTACGTGGTCATGCTGCCGGCGCTCTCGAACCCGTTCGGGCGTGAAGACAC